>JBATMT010000088.1:0-3664 GCA_049289975.1 Paracoccaceae bacterium
CGGACCTCTGCTCCACCAAATCATCAAGAAGTCAGACCTGACAAGCTGCGGCAATATAGATGCCGGGCGTTATCAAACATGCCCTGCATCTCGCTCGAAAAACTCAGATCGAGTCGAGCATACGATCCGCGCTGGAGTCAAAGAGGCTACGTGCGTAGTCGGTTTTCATGGAGGCCGCGGCAAGATCATCACGACGCAACTCTTCCACCGCTCGCCCGTGCTGCATCACTAGTACGCGGTCACACATATGATCGATGACTGCGAGATCGTGGCTGACCATCAGGAAAGTAAGCCCGCGCTCCTCGCGCAGGCGGGACAGGAGGTTCAGCGTTTCGGCCTGCACGCTGGCGTCCAACGCCGAGGTAGGTTCGTCCAGCAGCAAGATTGCAGGTTGAAGCATGAGCGCGCGCGCGATGGCAACCCGTTGCCGCTGCCCTCCCGAAAGCTGGTGTGGATACCTGAAGCGGAACGAAGTAGGGAGACCCACATCTGTCAGCGCCTGCATGACCTTGGTGTCGGCGTCCTTTAATCCATGTATGGCAAGAGGCTCGGACAAAACCCGATCGATTGTGTGACGGGGATGAAGAGAGGCATATGGATCCTGAAACACCATCTGTACAAGGCGACTGAAATCACGCCCACGTGGTGACTTTACAGGCTCGCCACCGATCTTGACCGTCCCGCCGCTAATGGGTGCCAAGCCACAGATTGCGCGTAGGATCGTAGATTTTCCAGACCCGCTTTCCCCTACCAGCCCAAAGCTCTCTCGTTCATCGACAGAAATGCTAACATCTTCCACGGCACGAACGACCCGTCCGTTCGCCCGGAATGTCACCGAAAGATTGGATATCTCGATCAGCGCCATCGTCAGCTTTTCCCTTCCCGTGCCCAACTGGCATTGCGGTCAAGTGAGGGCAAAGGCTGACGTCCGCCGCCGATACGCGGCAGACAATTCAACAGCCCTTGAGTGTAGGGATGTTTCGCCTTGAGCAAGTCTTTGGCTGCAATCTCCTCGACGATACGGCCTTTGTACATCACGAGGACACGGTCACAAAATCGAGCGACCATGCGCAGATCATGGCTGATAAAAATCAGCCCCATCCCGCGATTGCGAACAAGATCGTCCAGAATAGAGAGAACTTCGGCCTGAACCGTGACGTCCAATGCGCTGGTCGGCTCATCAGCGATCAACAAGTCGGGGTTCGGAATGAGCATCATGGCAATCATCACGCGCTGGCCCATCCCACCAGAGAGCTCGTGCGGGTAAGCCCCCATTACACGCTCGGGATCACGGATCTGAACGGCAGCCAGCGCGGCGAGCGCTTTTTCTCGCGCTTCGGCGCGCGAGGCGTGATCACGCTGCCGCAGCCCCTCCATCAGTTGCGCACCGACTTTCATAACCGGATTGAGCGAAAACTTGGGGTCCTGCATGACCATCGCCATGCGTGGCCCACGTAGCGCGCGCATCTGCGCCTCGTTTGCCCGCATGAGGTCAATGCCGTCGAAAGTCATTTCAGCTGCGTCAATTCGACCGGGAGGTCGGATCAGCCTGAGGACCGAACGTCCCGTCATGGTCTTGCCCGAGCCGCTTTCGCCGACAATGCCCAAGCGCTCGCGCCCTAGGCTGAAAGAGACGCCGCGAACGGCTTCGACGGGACCAGTTTCTGTATCAAATGTAACGCGCAGATCACGAACATTCAGGAGCGTCATTTGCCTGAACTCCGCGGGTCAAGTACGTCCCTCAAGCCGTCTCCGAGAAGATTGAAGCCCAAGGAAACTATGAAGATCGCGAGGCCAGGCATAGTGGCAACCCACCATTGCTCGAACAGATATTTGCGTCCTGCAGAGATCATCATTCCCCACTCCGGCAAAGGCGGCTGCACTCCAAGGCCCAAGAAGCCAAGGCCGGCGGCGGTAAGGATAACACCCGCCATATCCAGCGTGACACGGATGATGACTGACGGCAGGCACATCGGCATGACGTGGCCCCAGATGATGCGAAGCGCCCCAGCCCCCTGAAGTCTCACCGCGGCGATGTAGTCTGACTTCCTGACCGTCAAGGTTTCGGCCCGAGCAACGCGGGCATATGGCGGCCAGGATGTCAGGGCGATTGCAAGAACGGCGTTGACCATCCCGGGACCGAGCACCGCGACGAGAGCAAGCGCGAGGATCAATTTGGGAAATGCGAGGAAAATATCGGTGATCCGCATAAGGATACGGTCTGTCCAGCCGCCGAAATACCCCGCGACAGTCCCTATGACGAGTCCCGCCACCGGTGCAGTCAGCACGACGAGACCGACAATGTAGAGAGTAATGCGGGATCCGTAGACAATTCGCGAAAGTATATCGCGACCGAATTCGTCGGTTCCCAGCAGGTTTCCGGGAGTACCCGGTGGTTTGAAACGATCACTCAAGCTTTGAGCAATCGGATCATGTGGCGCAATAACCGGAGCAAACATCGCTGTCAGAAGCAGCAGGGCCGTTATTATGAGGCCGATCACCGCCAGAGGGTTTCTTCGCAGCCGGAGCCAAGACAGATAAGCCTGTCCCAGTCGCGCCTGCCGGCGCGACGTCGGATTTGTGTCAAGGAGCCAAGCTGTCATCGTGCCCATGTCATCGTGCTCTCGGATCGACAAGACGGTAGAGAACGTCGGACAACAGATTGAGGCCGATAAATGCAATACCGACAACGATCGTGCCCCCAAGTACCGCAGGCATATCCGCGACAAGAAGCGCCTGGGTTATGTAGCTACCCAGACCTGGCCAAGCGAAAATCGTTTCGGTGAGAACAGATCCCTCAAGAAGATAGGCGTAACTCAGGGCGACAACCGTAATAAGCGGAACCAGAACGTTCTTCATGGCGTGCACCCAGATCACGCGTCTCTCTGGCATACCTTTCACACGGGCAGTTGTGATGTATTCCTGACCCAATTCGTTCATCATGAATGATCGTGTCATACGGCTGATGTAGGCCATCGAAATGTAGCCAAGCAGACTGGCCGGCAGGATGATGTGGCTCAACGCATTGGCGAACATGTCCCAGCGCCCATTCAGTGCCGTATCGATCAAGATCATCCCCGTGTACTGGGTTAGCTCAAACTCCAGCATCATGTCATAGGCTGCATCCAGCCGCCCGGGGCCTCCGACCCACCCAAGCTTGCCGTAGAACACAAGCAAACCAACCAGACCGAGCCAGAATACCGGCATCGAATAGCCCATTAGGCCAACCAGCCTGACGAATTGATCGGAAATCGATCCCGGTTTCGTGGCCGCCAGCACCCCCGCCGGGACTCCGACAACAACGCCAATTATGGTGGCAATCGTGGCCAGTTCGAGCGTAGCGGGAAAATAGCGCCGCACCTCTTCCAGCACAGGCTTGTGCGTTCTGATTGATTTGCCGAAGTCGCCCCTTAGCGCGTCTCGTGTGTATATGCCGAACTGCTCCCACATGGGCTTGTTGAGGCCAAACTGCTCTCGGGCCTCATCAATTTGAGCTTGAGTAGCCCGGTTGCCCAAGAGTGCTTGCGCGGGATCAATCGGCACAACCCGACTAATTACGAATGTAACAGCAAGAAGGCCAATGAAGGTTGCAACAAGCGAGAGAGCACTGCCAGCAATTTGCCGGATCAACTCAAAAGCTCTGCTGGATCGATCTGCTGAGGAA
>JBATMT010000089.1:0-2115 GCA_049289975.1 Paracoccaceae bacterium
GGAGAGCGGTTTGTTCCTAAAAACACTTGGCTGATCGTCTTATCCAGCGGCCTGCTGATACTGTCACTTGTTTGGCTCAAGTGGCCTGCGTTTGCCAATGTAGCTAATGCAACGATGGGAAAGGCCGCAGCCGCTGGCGCACCAAGCCTTGTCCGGAATTTTGACAAGACCTACCTATCGGTTCCACGCCTGTTTCATGCGCTCGCGCTGATCTATCTGCTCAGCACGCTTGGCTGGGTCAAGGATCTGTGCTCAAGCCGCTGGCTGGAGCCGGTCGCGCTTATGGGGCGCAATGCGCTTCCAGTCTTCGCACTTGGCACCATATTGTCGTTTGCAGCAAGGTCAGCCAAAGCGCTCGGCGAGGCATCACTGTATCTCGATAGCGTCGTGATTGCTGGAGGTGTTGTACTTCTTTGGGCCTTTGCCAAGACGCTGGAATACGGCCGAGCAGCCGCAAAGGTCTGACGCCTAGCCTAGGACAGAAATGTCCTCGGCGTCTATCACGAGCGCAAGTCCCCAAAATGCCATAAGTTCTGCCTCGTAAGTGATCCGGCTTTCGTTTGGCACTGCGGGTACCTTTTCCACTCTGAATCCGTAGCTTTCAAAGCCGCTGGCGGGCAGTGAGGTTATGATCACCGGGCAGATACAGCGCTCTACCGCCGCCGAAGCAAGCTTCACTGCCAGCCGCGCCACGTCGGACAGCGGGCGAGACACTCGTATGCCGATATATGTTGGCTCGCCTGGAGTTCGCTCCCAAAGTTTGACCGAAAGCGGTAGCCCAGTCGGGGGTCTGACGAATTCCGGCTCTTTTCTTGGAACAGCTTTCTGGAAGAACTCGGCATCAAGATCCAGCGGCAGGTTGGATGTAATGCGTGTGAGGAGATCCAGCCAATGCGCTTCGTTCATTTCTGCACCATCTGGTCAATAAGTTGTGCAGCACGTTCGGTACCAATTTCTGGAAGCTCAGCGGCCAATAGCCTCCCACGAACCGCTGCAGCTTTGCCGTCATCCAGAAATGCCTGCACCTCCCGCTCCAGCCGGAAGAGCTCGTGCGCCAGAACAGTTTCTGCCAATTGCCGCTCACTTGCAGCGCGGGCACGACGTTCCTGATCGTCCATGTAGGGCGCCATTTGGGGCATGAAGATTGTTGGCATCTGATGATAGAGCGCTTCGTGAAACGAGTTATATCCCGCCGCCGAAATCACCAGATCGGCTTCCCGCGCGAAGGCCAATGCATTTTGGGTTTGCAGTATCAAACTGTTCCGCCAACCATACAGTCCCGGCTCGACCTTCGATCCTGGCCAGACAATGATCAGGTGAAGGCAGTCACTGCGGCGCTCAAAATGATTGCAAAGGGTCTGAAGTTGGGCCGAACGATCAGCGGCACTGCCACCTCCGAGCATGGAAACGACAAGATTTTGGAATGGCCGCCCGATCTTTTCTTCAAGCTTTTGTCTGATCCTACCGTTTACCTCAGAATTCACTTGAACGATTGGTCCCACGTTTTCGACCGACCTGTCCCAGACAACACCGCCATTCAATTCCTCGAATGCTTCTTGCGGTACGATGACCTTGCGGAAAATCCTGCCGCGCGCCAACGTTCGCAAATTGGCCTGACCCGGTTGCCAAAGTCCGCGCCGAATCCAGACAGCGTTGATGTCTTTTTCCAGTAACAGGCGAAAAATAGAGTCAAAGATATAGCCACCGTCGAACACGAAGTGATCGCCAGGCTGCAACGCCTGGTCCAGCCTGCGGTAGTTTACAATATCATTGGCAAAGCTTTCAGAATGAGCAGAGCTTTTCTGAACAAGGGGGATGCAATCAAAGCCCCGATTGTGCACCAGGCTGACGCAGCTGGGGAAGGCAGCGAAGAGTGCACGACTGCGCGTCTCCATCGATGACGCAATCAACCCCAGCCGCTGTGCGTGGCCTAGGCCAACACCATTCGTCGGCATCAGAACAGTCCGGGACGATCGCTGCCGTCCATCAGAATCTATCGGTGGCAGATGCGCCAGAGACTTCTCTATCAGGTCGAGAGACGAGTGTTTCAACCAGTTGCTCTGTCGCATGAAATTGCTGATGGCTCTAATATTTGGCAGCACTGTACCCTTCAAG
>JBATMT010000090.1:0-2580 GCA_049289975.1 Paracoccaceae bacterium
GGCCAGCGTGGGCTGGTTCTGATCGACCGTTCGGAGCTTTGGAAAGGTCGCCCGGTCAAGTCCCTTACGGAAGGCTTGATCAAGACGGGTGGCCGGAACAACACCGGACGTGTGACCTCGTGGCACAAAGGCGGCGGCGCAAAACGCCTGTACCGCATCGTAGACTTCAAACGCCGCAAATTCGATGTGGCAGCAACCGTCGAGCGGATCGAGTACGATCCGAACCGGACCGCGTTCATCGCGCTGGTGAAGTACGCTGACGGCGAACAAACTTATATCCTGGCGCCGCAGCGCCTGGCAGTTGGCGACCAGGTGATCGCCGGTGCCAAGACCGACGTCAAACCCGGTAACGCGATGCCCTTCTCGGGCATGCCGATCGGAACGATCGTCCACAACGTCGAACTGAAGCCCGGCAAGGGCGGCCAGCTGGCCCGCGCTGCTGGGACCTACGCCCAGTTCGTTGGCCGCGATGGCGGCTACGCCCAGATCCGCCTCTCGTCGGGCGAACTGCGCATGGTCCGTCAGGAATGCATGGCCACCGTTGGTGCCGTGTCGAACCCCGACAACTCGAACCAGAACCTCGGCAAAGCCGGCCGCCGGCGTCACATGGGCATCCGCCCGACCGTCCGCGGTGTTGCCATGAACCCGATCGACCACCCGCACGGTGGTGGTGAAGGCCGGACCTCGGGTGGTCGTCACCCGGTTACCCCGTGGGGTAAAGGGACCAAGGGCAACAAGACCCGTTCGAACAAGGCGACCGATAAATACATCGTTCGCTCGCGCCACGCGAAGAAAGGGCGTTAATCCATGGCACGTTCTATTTGGAAGGGCCCCTTCGTTGACGCCTATATGCTGAAGAAAGCAGAAAAGGCGCAAGCATCGGGCAAAAGCGAAGTCATCAAGATCTGGTCGCGTCGCTCGACTATCCTGCCGCAATTCGTCGGCCTCACCTTCGGCGTCTACAACGGCCACAAGCACATCCCGGTCGCCGTGACCGAGGAAATGATCGGCCAGAAGTTCGGTGAATATTCGCCGACCCGGACCTACTACGGTCACGCCGCCGACAAGAAAGCGAAGAGGAAGTAAGCCATGAGCAAGGAAAAGAATCCGCGCCGCGTGGCCGAGAACGAGGCTTTTGCCAAAGCGAAGATGCTCCGCACCTCGCCGCAGAAGCTGAACCTCGTCGCCCAGTTGATCCGTGGCAAGAAGGTTGAAAAGGCGCTCGCCGACCTGACCTTCTCGAAGAAGCGTATCTCGATCGACGTGAAGAAATGCCTTCAGTCGGCCATTGCCAACGCCGAAAACAACCACGGCCTTGACGTCGACAGCCTCGTCGTCGCCGAAGCCTATGTCGGCAAGAACCTGACGCTGAAGCGCGGTCGCCCGCGTGCCCGTGGCCGGTTCGGCAAGATCATGAAACCGTTCAGCGAGCTGACGATCAAGGTTCGGCAAGTTGAAGCGACTGTTGGGGAGTCTGCATAATGGGTCAGAAGGTAAACCCCATCGGGATGCGTCTTCAGGTCAACCGCACCTGGGACAGCCGCTGGTTTGCTGAAAGCAAGGACTACGGTAACCTGCTTCTTGAAGACCTCAAGATGCGCGCCTTCATCCATGAAGAGTGCAAGCAGGCCGGCGTCTCCAAAGTCATCATCGAGCGTCCGCACAAGAAATGCCGCGTGACGGTTTACACCGCACGTCCGGGTGTCATCATCGGCAAGAAAGGCGCAGATATCGAAACGCTGCGCAAGAAGCTGGCGAACTTCACCAAGTCGGAACTGCACCTCAACATCGTTGAAGTCCGCAAGCCCGAACTGGACGCCATGCTGGTTGCCGAATCGATCGCTCAGCAGCTTGAGCGTCGCGTGTCCTTCCGTCGTGCCATGAAGCGCGCCGTGCAGAACGCGATGCGCATGGGTGCCCTCGGGATCCGCGTCAACGTCGGTGGCCGCCTTGGCGGTGCCGAGATTGCCCGGACCGAATGGTACCGCGAAGGCCGTGTGCCGCTGCACACGCTCCGCGCTGACATCGACTATGCTCTGGCGGAAGCCACCACGCCCTACGGGATCATCGGCTGCAAGGTCTGGATCTTCAAAGGCGAGATCATGGAGCATGACCCGCAGGCACACGACCGCCGTGCATCCGAAGCCCAGGACGGACCCGCTCCGCGTGGGCCGCGCCGCGACGCTCGGTAAGGAGTAAAAGAGATGCTGCAACCGAAACGGACCAAGTTCCGCAAACAGCACAAGGGCCGTATCCACGGCGAAGCAAAGGGCGGTTTCGACCTGAACTTCGGCGGCTTCGGCCTGAAGGCAACCGAACCCGAGCGCGTCACTGCGCGGCAGATCGAAGCGGCCCGCCGCGCGATCACCCGCCACATGAAGCGTCAGGGCCGTGTCTGGATCCGGATTTTCCCGGATGTCCCGGTCTCGTCGAAACCTACCGAAGTCCGTATGGGTAAAGGTAAGGGTTCCGTTGACTACTGGGCAGCCAAGGTGAAACCGGGCCGCATCATGTTCGAGATCGACGGTGTGGACGAAACCATCGCCCGCGAAGCCCTCCGCCTCGGCGCGATGAAACTTC
>JBATMT010000091.1:0-3856 GCA_049289975.1 Paracoccaceae bacterium
GGCCCATGCCATAGGCGGACAGTACGCCTGCGAACGGATGGAGGAAAACGCGGCTCATGCCCAGCGCATCGGCGACGAGGCAGGCATGCTGGCCGCCCGCACCGCCGAAGCATTGCAGCGTGTAGCGGGTCACGTCATGGCCACGGGCGATGGAGATCTTCTTGATCGCATTGGCCATGTTGGCGACGGCGATGTGCAGGAAGCCTTCGGCGACGTCTTCGGGCGAACGCGGCGGGGTGCCGACGGCAGCGGCTATCTCGGCGGACAGTGCATGGAACTTGTTGCGGACAATGGCAGCGTCGAGCGGTTGGTCGCCAGCGGGGCCGAAGACGGCCGGGAAGTGGGCGGGCGAAAGCTTGCCAAGGCAGACGTTGCAGTCGGTCACGGTGAGCGGGCCGCCGCGCCGATAAGAGGCTGGACCGGGATTGGCGCCCGCGCTTTCGGGGCCGACCTGATAGCGGCCATCGCGGAACGACAGGATCGAGCCGCCTCCGGCGGCGACGGTGTGAATGTCCATCATCGGCGCACGCATGCGCACGCCTGCGACCTCGGTTTCGAAGCTGCGCTCGAAGGTTCCGGCATAGTGGCTGACGTCGGTCGAGGTGCCGCCCATGTCGAAGCCGATCAGCAGGTCATGCCCGGCAGCGGCGGCGGTGCGGACCATGCCGACGATGCCGCCTGCGGGACCGGAGAGGATGGCGTCCTTGCCCTGAAAGCGGGTGGCCTCGGTCAGGCCGCCGTTCGATTGCATGAACATCAGCCGTTCGCAGCCGCGCCCGAGGTCAAGCGCACCCGCCACCTGATCGACGTAGCGGCGCAGGATCGGCGAGAGATAGGCATCGACGACAGTGGTGTCGCCGCGCCCGACCAGCTTGATCAGGCGGCTGACCTGATGACTGGCAGAGATTTGCGTGAAACCCATCTGGGCCGCGATGGCGGCGGCGCGGGCCTCGTGCGCGGGGTTTAGCCATGCGTGCAGGAAGGCAATGGCGACGGCGCGGATGCCTTGGGCATGGGCAGCCGTCAGGGCGGCGCGGAGGGCGGTTTCGTCGAGCGGGCGGATCGCCGCGCCGTCGGCGTCGAGCCGTTCGGGCACTTCGGCGACGGTTTCATAGAGCAGGTCGGGGCGGCGGATATCGAGATCGAAGAGCCGGGGGCGGGTCTGATAGCCAATGCGCAGAAGGTCGCGGAACCCCTCGGTGATCAGCAGAAGGACACGCTCGCCCTTGCGTTCCAGGAGTGCGTTTGTGGCGACGGTCGTGCCCATCTTGACGGCACGGATGGCGGCTTCGGGGATCGGGTCGGCTGGGCCAAGGCCGAGCAGGTCACGGATGCCTGCGACGGCGGCGTCGGGGTAACGCTCGGGATTTTCGGAGAGCAGTTTGTGGGTGACAAGCGCGCCATCGGGGCGACGGGCGACGATGTCGGTGAAGGTGCCGCCACGGTCGATCCAGAATTCCCAAGCCATTGCGCGCTCCCGTTTTGGTGGGTCGATCTGTTGGGCAAGGGGTGGAGACTGTCAAGGTTGAGGGGCGGGATACAGCAATCCTGCGTTTGCGCATGGTGACAGGGCGATGTGGCCGCTTGGGGAGAGCGGCCCCCGCTTTCGCGGGGGTTACAGGGGTGGCCGGGAGCGACTGGGGTGACGGCGATGACCGGGGGCGGGCTATTGCGCTGCCTGTTCCAGTACGCCGAGTTCGCGGGGGATGTGGGCCATGAATTCGGTGCCGTGTTCGTCGGAGCGGACGAGGTCGAGGCGGCCGCCGTGGCCGCGGATCAGTTCGGCGGCGATGGCAAGGCCGAGGCCGGTGCCGCCCTTGCGGTTGCCGGCGTGGAACGGCTCGAACAGATGCTCGCGGGTTTTTTGGGGCAGGCCGGGGCCGGTGTCGCCGATGCGAATCCACCAGCCGCCGTCCTCTTCGCCTGCGCCGATCTCGATGGTGCCGGGTTGGCCGGTGGCCTCTATCGCCTGACGGGCGTTGCGGACGAGGTTCGAGATGACCCGATAAAGTTGCTCGCGGTCGCCTCGGATGGTGAAGCTGGGCGGCACATCGGTGACGAAATCGACTAAATCGGTGCCCGCAAGCCTTTCGCCGTCGACGACCTCTTCGGCAAGGCCAGCGAGCATGAAGCGGGTCAGGGTGGGCGGCGGTTCTTCGGCTTTGCCAAAGGTCAGGGTCGATTCGCAGAGCGACACTGCCCGGCTGATGGAGGCGACGAGTTTCGGCGCGGCGCGGGCAACGCCGGGGTCCTTGCTGGTTTCCATCCGGTCGGCGAGAAGTTGCGCGGTGGTCAGGATGTTGCGCAGGTCGTGGCTGATGCGGGCGACGGCGCCGCCAAGCTGGGCGAGCCTGTCCTTCTGTTTCAGGGCGCCTGTCAACTGGCGCTGCATGGATTGCAGGGCTTCTTCGGCCTCGTGCAGTTCGATGACGCTCGATTGCGGAACGATGAAGCGGCGGGCGTCTTCGGGTGCGTCGGCGTAGCTGGCCATGTTGGTGACGACGCGGCGGATCGGTACGACCAGAAGCCTGCGGACGGCGAGGAACAGCAGGAGCGCGGTCATCAGCGAGATGACAGCCGACAGGCCAAGGATGCGGATACCGTAGGTGATCATCGCCTTTTGCAGCGGCGCGGTGTCCATCGTGGCTTCGATCAGCAGGCCCGCCTGTTTCACCGGGTCGCCAATCACGCGGATCACGCGGTTTTTCGGCTCGAGCAGGCAGTGCAGCGCATCTTTTATAAGCGTCCACGCTGGGGGATCGCGCATGTCGTAGGTTGCCTCGATCTCTTGCGGGATCGGTGAGGACAGGACGAGCTGGCGCATCTCGTCACGGCGCAGGACGACGTTGTAGACCTCGGCGTTGGCGAGGAGTTCCTTCTCGACCTTCTCGTCGATCATGTCTCCGGCGGCGAGAAGGGACAGCGAGGCGATCTGCGCCCGTTCAAGGCGCGAGCGGATGTAATCCTCGCGGTAACGCGCGACGGAGGGGACGAAGATCAACACTTCGGCCAGCATGACGAAAATCATCGTCAGAAGAAGGAATCGCCCCGAGAGCGAATTGAGAAACATGGGTGGCCTTTCGCGGGCCTTTGGTTCAGTGATCACAAGATCATGCCAACTGGTGGCCGGTGTCAAACGCATAGGCCGGGACTGCGCGCGATAAGCTGCCACAGGTTCGCGATGATCCTGTGGAAACTTGCCAAGGGGCCGCACTTTTCGCCCCGGTGCGAGTTGACTTGCCTTTCGGAGCCGTCTAATAGCCGGGCTTCGAATGAAGAGGCCTTCGAATCCCGTTTATCGGGGTTTGGGCTGTTACCCGGAGTACTCGCGATGAAGCGTACCTTTCAACCGTCGAACCTGGTTCGCGCACGCCGCCACGGCTTCCGCGCCCGCATGGCTACCAAAGGCGGCCGCAAGGTGCTGAACGCTCGTCGCGCACGCGGCCGCAAAGTTCTGTCGGCGTAAGTCTCAGACCGTTATACGGCATGACACCGCCGGAGGCACCCGTGCAAGGCCAGATGGGCCAGAGCGCGGAGAAGCCTCCGGCGGTTTCCGTTCGTCTGGAGGTTCTGGCCAAGCGGGCTGACTTCCTGCGCGCGGCGCAAGCACGGCGGCAAGGCACCGGGGGTTTCCTGTTGCAGGCCCGCCAGCGGCGCGAGGACGAACCCGCCGATCCGGCATTGATCCGGGTGGGCTTTACCTGTTCCAAGAAAGTCGGAAACTCTGTCATCCGCAACCGCGCCAAGCGGCGGCTGCGTGAACTGGCGCGCGCTGTCTTGCCGCGCGGCGGGCGGTCGGGGTGGGACTATGTGCTGGTCGGGCGGCCCGACGCGACGGTCAGCCGCGATTTCGCAC
>JBATMT010000092.1:0-4216 GCA_049289975.1 Paracoccaceae bacterium
TCTCCAGCGGGTCGGCCCCGAAGGGGACGAAATTACCCGCCTAAGTACTGCCCCAACGGTCAGGATGCGCGGCCTGCACGGCCTCAAGCTCTGCCATCGCCGCATCTATTGCGACGATCCGTGGCAACGACGCCAGATCGACGCCCCAGCGCCGGGCGTTATACATCTGAGGCACAAGACACAGGTCCGCCATCGTCGGTGCGTCACCATGTGAAAACCGCCCTGTCGCCTGACCGCTGAGCATATCTTCCAGCGCGATCAGCCCCTTGGCGATGAAGTGCTTCATCCAGCCTTCGGTCGTGATCCCGCCTGCGGATTGCTCCACAGCATATTTCCCGACTGACAGGTTGCAGATCGGGTGAATCTCCATGGCCACAGCATAGCTCAGCGCCCTGACCCTTGCCTTGTTCGCCGGATCGTCCGGCAGCAGCCCGCCGCCGCGCGTGTCGTTCAGATATTCGATGATTGCCAGCGACTGCGTCAGAATCAGACCGTCAATATCCAGCGAAGGCACCAGCCCTTGCGGGTTGCGCTCAAGATTGTCGGCAGCTCGGTGACTGCCATCGAGCAGATTGACCGGGACCGAGTCCCATTCCAACCCAAGAAGTGCGAGGGCGATCCTGACCCGGTAAGAGGCAGATGAACGCCAATAGTCGTAAAGCCTGATCATTTTCCCTCCGCCAGAATCCGCTTCAGTATCGCTTCAAGGCGCACGGCGTCGGGGCCGATCCGACTTTGCATATCCGACTGAAACGTCAGTGCCATCGGGATAAGCCGGGTCATCAGCTCGCGTCCCTTGGCCGTCAGGCTAAGCGACACCAGCCGCCGGTCCAACTCGTTCACGCGCTTTTCGACATAGCCGGCCGCCTCAAGCCGGGTGGCCGCCCGGCTGACCTTGGATTTCTCCATCGCCACGCGGCCTTCAATATCGCGCACCGACACCTCGTCAGCTTGGTTCAAATGCGCCAGCACCCGCCATTCCGGCACCGAAATTCCGAACTCTCGCCGGTATCGCTCGGCAAAATCGCGGCTCACACGTTCGGCTGCAGCCGCGAGCTGGTAAGGTAGAAATTCGCTAAGATCGAATGAAGTCATGCGCAAGGCCGCCCCGTGGGTCGTGCCATGACTGCACGAGGATCAGCGCCCGGTCAACGTCCGCACCCCAAGCTTCTTGCGCTCAGGCCTTTTTCATCGGGCAGGTATTCAGCCCCAAGATGGAATAGAGCGGACAGGTCGACATCAGACCGGTCAGCAATGCGACAAGCCCCACCACCAGCGCCACCCAATGCCAGCCTGCCGCAGGTGCCATGTACCACCAGACGATCATTACCAACCCAAGAACAATCCGAATTGCCCGGTCCACGCCACCTACATTTGTCTTGAACATCATGTTTCCCCTAAGACTTTCGATCCGTTTGGACCATGGGAACATAATAGCGGCATTGAAGTGCCCGTCTGTGACTTGGTCACCGAAGGCAGATCTATCTCAGTCCGCCGCCGCGGCAAGCCGTCGCAGGGCAGGCAGATCAGTCAGGATCACGTTGCCGCGCTCTGTCGAAACCCAGCCAGAGCGTGCAAAGGCCTCAAGCCTCCTCGACACCACCTCGCGCGCCGAGCCAATGACGGTTGCAAGCTCCTGATGGGTCACCTGCACATCTCCGCCTTCGGCGCGGTCCAGAAGTGCCTGTGCAAGTCGGCCTTCGACGCGCTGGAAAGCCACGCGCTCCAGCACATGCATCATGCCCTGCATCCGCGAGGCGAAGGCGGTAAAGACGTAGGTCCGAAACGCGGCCGACCGCTCCATCAATGACAGGAACAGAGTGCGCGGGATCAACACGACTTTGCTGTCCGCCGCTGCAATTGCTTCGCCAGCATAGTCGTCGCCACCCAACAGTCCCAGCGTCGTCTGGACGCACGACGATCCCGGCTCGACCGAGTAGAGCAAGATCTCCCGCCCGGTCGGTCCGGTCAGAAACACGTCTATTCGCCCACTTAGGACGATGACAAACCCCTTCGCCGCATCGCCCGGCCGAAACACCACTGTGCCGC
This sequence comes from Paracoccaceae bacterium, assembly GCA_049289975.1. GTDB lineage: Bacteria > Pseudomonadota > Alphaproteobacteria > Rhodobacterales > Rhodobacteraceae > TMP-24. The sequence continues at coordinate 2,050 of JBATMT010000092.1, forward strand.
GCGGCATGTCGAAAGGCCGCAGCGCTGACAGTTCTTGCCGGGCATCATGCTCCAGCGTCGCGAGGCCTGCCGCCAGATCGATCCAATGTGTGGTTTGTGTCATCTGGCCAGTTTTTCCACCCAAGTCCTCTTGCCTGCGGCGCCGAACCTGAACTCAGCTATGCCCGCGCGCCAATAATCTTGGCAACATCGCCGAGAAATCGCGGCCCCGTCCATCCTCCTCGGTCACGAACTGCGCATAGAGTGTCCGCGCCAGTGCCCCCATCGGTGTATCAGCGTCTGCCGATTGAGCCGCTTCTTGCGCCAGTGTCAGGTCTTTCAGCATCAACTCTGCTGCAAAGCCCGGTTTGTAACCGTTGTCTGCGGGAGATTTCGGTCCGACACCGGGCACCGGGCAATAGCTCGTGACTGACCAGCTTTGCCCTGACGAGGTCGAGACCACATCATAAAGCCGTGCCGGGTCGAGGCCCAGCTTTTGCGCCATCGCAAAAGCCTCGCAGGTGGCAATCATCGTGGTGCCAAGGATCATGTTGTTGCAAAGTTTCGCCGCCTGACCGGCACCGGCACCGCCGCAATGCACCGCTTTCTGCCCCATGACTGCGAAGAGCGGTTGCACCTTGGCAAAGGCCGCCTCTGACCCGCCCACCATGAAGGTCAGCGTCCCTGCCGCTGCGCCACCCACACCGCCCGACACCGGCGCATCAAGTGCCAGCGCGCCAGCAGCCTCTGCCTCGGCCGCCACGACACGGGCGCTGTCCACATCTACCGTCGAGCAATCGCAAAACACCGCCCCTTGCCCCAGCGCCGGGATGATGCCTCGCCCCACCTCACGCAAGATTGCCCCCGAGGGCAGCATGGTAAACACCACCGCCGCACCCTTCACCGCTTCTGCGGCGTCGTCCGCCTGTGTCACGCCCTCAGGGTACTGACCGGCAGGATCAAACCCCATCACCTCATGGCTTGCCTTGGCCAGATTTGACGCCATCGGCCCGCCCATGTTGCCCAGCCCAATGAATGCGATCTTCATGTGCGTTCCTCCACGAAACTCAGTTCCTGCTGACCAAGCGGGGCCAACATCGCCGCTACATCCTCACTGGTCAAAGCCGACACGTCGGTATGACGCCAGCGCGGACTGCGGTCCTTGTCGATGATTGTAGCGCGAATGCCCTCAAGGAAATCCGACCGTTCCAGCGCCCGCCAGGTAAAGCGATATTCCTGCGACAAGGCCGACAGGATGTCCGTGCCACTCGCGTACCTGCGCAAGATTTCCAGCGTACAGGCCGCAGCCAGTGGCGACACGCGCGCTAAGGCCTTTTCCGTGGCTCGCGCAAATTCACCCGAGGCCGCGCCAACCCGATCCATGACCTCGGCCAGCGTTTTTCCGTCAAACCAGGCGTCGATCTCGGTTTGGTGGCCTGCAAGAGCGGCCACAGGCACCGTACGCTCTGTCTTTCGGATTACCTGAGCCGATCCGCAATCCACCAGTTCGGCTTTCAGAGCCGCCCAGTCCGCTTCCGGTACGAAATGATTGGCAAACCCGGCCAAGATCGCGTCTCCCGGTCCCATCCGCGCCCCGGTTGTCCCAAGATAGGCACCAAGCCGCCCCGGCGCGCGCGACAGGATCAGAGTCCCGCCGACGTCGGGGATGAGTCCGATCGTGCATTCCGGCATGGCAATCTGCGCGCTTTCCCCGACGATCCGATGACTTGCGTGGCATCCAAGGCCGACACCACCGCCCATTGTGAAACCATGCAGGAAACTCACCACGGGCTTGGGGTAAAGCGCCACCCGCGCATTCATCCGGTATTCATCGGCCCAGAACGTCTGGCCGTAGCTGTAATTTCCCGCCGTCCCGGTCTCATACATCTCGCCCAGATCGCCACCGGCGCAGAACGCGCGCGACCCCTCGGCATCAATCATCACCAGATGCACGGACGGGTCCCGCGCCCAATCCTTCAGCGCCCGATCTGCAGCCAGACACATCTCATAGCTCAGTGCATTCAGTGCCTGCGGACGTGTCAGCGTAATGCGCCCCGCACGGCCTTCTTGGCGTATGGCGATATCTGCCATCAACCCCGCTCCGCCAACAGTGCGCGCGAAATGATCAGCCGCATGATCTCGTTCGTCCCCTCAAGGATCTGATGTACCCGCAGATCGCGGACGATCT
>JBATMT010000093.1:0-2003 GCA_049289975.1 Paracoccaceae bacterium
GGGTTACTCCGGAATGCCACTCGCCCGGCTTGGACCCGAACCGATCTTCAACCCGACCAAGAAACTCGCTCGTCAAGGCGATTTCCGGCAACAGGACCAGCGCCTGCCGCCCCTTGCGCAGGGTCTCGGCAACCGCCTCAAGATAGACTTCGGTCTTGCCCGACCCAGTCACGCCCTTGAGAAGGGTAGTTCCGTAGCGGCCTCTCTGAACAGCCGTCGCCAATTGCCCTGCCGCCTGCGCCTGATCATCAGTTAGCGCCTTGCCCGGCAGATCGGGATCCAGCACGGCATAGGCCAGATCGCGCGGTGCATCCTCTTCGGCGACGACACCTTGCTTGGCCAATCCCTTGATCACACTGGTCGTGACCCCGGCCAATTCGGCAAGCTCTGACAAGGTAAAGGCAACACCGCCGTACTCGGCAAGGACCGCCATCACTCTCGCCCGCGCATCTGTCATCCGGTCCGCGTCCTGCAAGCCCTTCCTGTAGACTTTGCGTGGTCCGGGCGGATCAGCCAATCCGGGCGCTCGGGTCGCAAGCCGCAACATCGCGGGGATTGGGGTAAGCGTGTAGTCCGCTGCCCGCATCAGGAAGGTCCGCATCGCGTCGCCCATCGGTGCAGCATCCAGAACCCGGACAATCGGCCTGATCCGCGCCGCATCAAAGCCACCCTCTCCCGCCCCCCAGACAACGCCCAGCACACGACGCGGCCCCAGCGGGACCTCTACGAACGCCCCCAAGAAGCAACCGCCCTGAGGTGCCTTGTAATCCAGCGCGCGCCCCAAAGGTTCCGTCGTCAGTACGGCAACAAGCGATCCTTCGTCGAAAAACGTTATCTCGCGCACGAAACACCCCACTCAAGGGTTCCGACCAGCGCCCCGGTGGAGTAAGACGATCTCCGAACAGCCGCACAATGCCAAAGGAGCGCGCCCATGAAATTCTTCGTCGATACCGCCGATGTCGCCGCCATCAAGGAACTGAACGATCTGGGCATGGTTGACGGCGTCACCACCAACCCGTCGTTGATCCTGAAGTCAGGGCGCAACATCCTCGAAGTCACCAAGGAAATCTGTGACATGGTTTCCGGCCCCGTTTCGGCTGAAGTTGTGGCCACCGAGGCCAAGGCCATGATCGCCGAAGGTTTGAAGCTTGCCAAGATCGCCCCGAACATCGCGATCAAGGTGCCGCTGACATGGGATGGCCTGACCGCCTGCAAGGCTTTCGCATCCGAAGGCCACAAGGTCAACGTCACCCTCTGCTTCTCCTCTGCACAGGCCCTTCTTGCCGCCAAGGCTGGCGCAGCCTTCATCTCGCCCTTCATCGGCCGACTGGATGACATCCACCTCGATGGTGTGGACCTGATCGAAGATATCCGCATCATCTATGACAACTACGACTACAAGACCGAAATTCTTGCTGCCTCGATCCGTTCGGTCAATCACATCATCGACTGCGCAAAAATCGGCGCCGATGTGATTACGGCACCGCCTTCAGTCATCAAGTCAATGGCCAGCCATCCGCTGACCGACAAGGGTCTTGAGACTTTCCTGAAGGATTGGGCAAAAACCGGGCAGCAAATCCTGTAAGTTCGGCTATCATCGGCCAAAACGAAGCAGACCCGCAAAAATGGGCGAGGGCAGAATGGCAGAAACAGCATCGTTGGCGGATGATCTCCGCGACAAGCTTATGGCGAAGCCAGAAGTCATTCTGGAAGATCCAGACCTCATGAAGGCCCTCATCGTCGCCAATGAGCGTGCGATGGGGTCGAACATCGTTGATTTGCGCGGCATAGCGATGGAGCGGCTCGAGGCGCGACTGGATCGGCTGGAGGACACCCATCGCTCGGTCATCGCTGCGGCCTATGAAAATCTGGCCGGCACCAACCAGATCCACCGGGCCATCCTCAAGATGCTTGACCCGGGTGATTTTGAGGCTTTTTTGCTCAATCTGGGCACCGAAGTCAGCCAGATCCTCCGCGTGGACTGCGTCAAGTTGGTGCTGGAG
>JBATMT010000094.1:0-8246 GCA_049289975.1 Paracoccaceae bacterium
ACACTCAGAACAAGCAATCCGGCATGCCGTCCGTAAGGACTGACGCTTGCCGTGGGCGGGAAGTCCAGTCGATTGAACGACGGTGTGAGGGGAGTTTATTTGTGGACCTATCAATCGCTGCTACACGCGCGAAAGGCCGCAAAGGGCGGAGAGCGGACGGTCGCATCTGGAACAAGACGCGGTCACATGAAAAGACGCCATGCGTTGGAATGGCCAACTGGCCGCTGATCCAAACCCCTGAACTCCTGTTAGGCGGAGCAGAGCCAATGACTTGGGCCGCGATCTATTGATTATCTGCGAGCGGATAGCCCCATGCGCCTTCCCATGCACAAGCCATCGAGGCGCAGCAGGCTGCTTGAGATAGCGACTTTTCCGGGCTTTCACCGCGCAAGCTTGCAGATAAATATCCCGCGATGAACGCGTCGCCGGCTCCCATGGTATCAACTACCTTGGCAGGCACGACCGGTTGGTCGATGCGATTGTGACCACTGGCCCAGATTGCCCCCTTTTCGCCGCGGGTCACGCAGACCGTGTTCGGCCCGAGCCCGCGAACCCGATGGATGAGGGCGGACACGGCCGCGTCCTCCAGCCCCTGCCCAGAAAGGAAAGCTGTAGTAACGTGCGGGCACACCTGCGCCAGATAGGCTGGGGCGTGCAGGGTGGAAAAGTCGAACGACACCCCGCGCGCAGCGGCACGAATGCGCGGAAGTTCCGGTTCGAGATAGCTGAAGCAGCTGGAATGCACATGACCCTTCGCCGCGATCAGGGCGAGGTCGTCGTCGTCCATCCGCAGCATCAGCTTTCGCCGGATGCCGCCCCGGTTCGACGCGACGAACACCCGGTCGCCTTGCGCATCATGTGTGACCTGCGCCTTGCCGTTCGGTCCTTCGACCCGGCGCAGATGGGCGGGCGACAAGCCCTCGGCCGTCATGCATGCCTGCACGTGGTCACCCTCGCGGTCATTGCCAACGATCCCCATGTAGGACACATCGGAAAGCCCGAAGCGCCGGGCCAGCACGGCCACGTTCAGCGCATTGCCGCCGGGAAAGAAGACGCCCCGGTCAAGGTAAAGGTCGACGACGTTGTCGCCGATGCAGAGAAGTCCGTTCGTCATGCTGGCTCCGTCTTGGAGGGGGCAGGACTGGCCCGCCCCCGGACTTGCGTCAATACTGCATCTTCCACATGTAGCGCCGCACGGTCAGCGGGTGACCCCGGCTGTCGGCCAGCTTGTCGCAATAGACCCGCAGCAGGGTGCCAAAGGCCATATGCTCGACATGTTCGACCACTTCGTCGTCGATGCTGCCCAGCCCCAGTTCCTCGGCGCACAAGGTAGTGACGCGCTGGCTGTATTTTGTGACGAACGCGAGTCCCCGGTCGTCCATATTGCGGCTGGCGCCACGGCCGCGCAGCACGATGAAAGGCACGTCGAAGTCAGTGATTTCGAAAGGCCCGTGGAAGTATTCGCCCGCATGGATGCCGGCGGAATGGATCCACTGCATCTCCTGGAAGATGCAGATCGCGTAGGAATAGGCCGTGGCATAGTTGGCGCCCGCGCCCATAGTGTAGATCACCGGCTCACGCTTCATCGCTTCCCCAAAGGCTGCGATGCGGTCGGCATGGGCGGTGATTGCGGTGTCGATCAGAGCCGGAAGGGCGGACAGCGCCTTCTCTACCTTCGGCGCCAGCGGGTTGCCCTCGCGCACGGCCATAATGCCGAAGGTCAGCCGCGCCATGACGCCGGCGGAGTGATCGGCGGCAAAAGTCTTGGGTGCATGGGCGTAGTAGACTGGGAATTCGGCCGCTTGATCCAGCGGGCTGCCGGGCAGGTTGGTCAGGGCAATGGTCAGCGCGCCTCTCGATCGGGCGAACTGCGCCGCCTCGACCGTTTCCGGCGTTGTGCCGGAGTGCGAACACAGGATCACGGCAGAGCTTGACCCCAGCCGCGCCGGGTTGCGGGCCAAAAACTCCGCAGCATTCAGTGCGTGACCGGCGATGGTCCTGGCATGGCGGTCGACGGCATACTGGTTCGGGAGCATCAGCGCATAGGACCCGCCACAGGCGACGAAATAGATTTCGGTCAGGGCAGGCCGGGCCTTGGCGGCGGCTAGGGCGGCGGCGATCTGCGATTCGGTCGGGAAGGGTTTGTCGGTCATCTGGTCCTCTCGTCTTGCAAGGTTGGGCCGGTCCCGGAAACGGCGTTCCGGGGGACGGCAGGTCGGCAATAGGTCGGGCGCTACTGGGGAAAGCCCCCCGGATGGCCGCAGCAGGCGGCAGCGCAGGTGTGGCCCGCTGCCATGGCCTTGGGCACGTCGTCCCCGTTCAGCCGCGCGGCAAGAAAGCCCGCGATATAGGCGTCGCCCGCGCCGGTGGTGTCGACAGGGATGATCCCGGAGGCGTTTGCGCGGAAGGTCTTTCCGCCAATCAGGGCATGGCTTCCTTTGGCACCCAGCGTGATGACGGCGCCCTTAGCGCCCTGCGCCACGATATCTGCGGCTCTGGCCCCGGCACAGTCGGCCATCGCTTCGGGCAATGAGGCAAAGGCGATTGCAAGTCCGGCGACGCCCAGATCCTCACCGGCCGCGTTCACCGACACATCTTGCGACAGGCTGACCCCTTCGCGTGCCAGTGCCCGACGCGAATTGCCGCCATCCTGAAGCCATCCGATATGCACATGTCGGGCGGCCGACAGCGCGCGCAGACTCGTGGAGGGTGGGCTCCACCCCGCGCAGGCGCCGAAATCCTCGGTCAGGATGCTCCGGTTACCGTCTTCCGCCACACTCAGGCAGGTGACCGAGGTCGCAAGCGCGCGCCGTTCCACCAGCGAGACATCCACCCCCTTTGCGCCCAGAGCTGCAAGCACCCGGTCGCCATCGGCCTCTCCGGTCGGCCCCACGGCCCCGCAATAGGCCGCGCGGAGGCCCAGCATGGCCGTCTGCACTGCGACGTTGACGCCATTGCCGCCCACCAGATCGGCCGTCACCGCGCCGGTCAGCCGGTCGATGCAATTGTCGCCAAGAGCTATCAGGTCGAAGGCGGTCATCCGATGATAGTCCCGCGCGACGTCAGGTTGTCCTTCAAGTCATGCAAGGCCAGGACGGGGCGGCGATACCAAGTCTGGCCGTGGAAGAAGGGGCGCGTCTCCAGTTCCAGGCCATCAAGCGCGGTTTCGCCGCCTTGGCCCAGTATCTTCTGCGCCAGCTTCATGCCGAGGTAGGACGACATCGCCACGCCGGTGCCGTTGTAGCCGATGGCATAGCCCATGCGCCCGTGCAGCCCGACATGCGGCAGGTGGCTAAAGGTGGCACCCACCCAGCCGGTCCAGACATGGGCGATCTTCACCCCGTCCAGTTGCGGGAAAAGTCGCAGGATGTTGCGGCGCACGCGCGGCAGACATGCTGCAACGTTGTTCACGTTCACCGGGACGACCGTGCCGATCACCACACGGTCGCCATCTGGCGAGGAACGGTGATAGGTCACGTTCATCCGCGTGTCATAGACCATCGACGCGCGGGGATAGAGCGCCCGAACCGCCGCCGGGTCCATCGCTTCCGTCGCCGTCACGACAGAGGCCAGAGAGACCACTCGCCGCCGCATCCATTTGGATGCGCTGTCGGTGTAGCCGTCGGTCGCCATCACCAGATGTGCGGCGCGGACCGTGCCGGTGCCTGCCAGACACGTCATGTGATCGACATGGTCCTCGATCTGCGACACGCGGCAGTGCGGAACGAACCGGACGCTAGCGGCAAGACAGAGCCGCACCAACTCTGCCACTAGGCGACCGGGGTGCAGACTGCTCCAGTCGGGCAGATGCACACCGCCGTGGAACTGCGGCGAGGCGACGAAGTCGGACACCCGGGACTTCGCGATTTCCTCACCCTCGACCCCCAGCCTTGAGTTCTGGCGCAGGAAATGGCGCAGACCCTCCATCCGATCGGGCCGGTGCGCCCCGATGAAGTGGCCGCAGACGGCGTAGTTGCAGGCGATGCCCTCTTCGGCGACGAACCGGCGGAGGTGGAGGTGAGCTTCGATCCCGGCCGACAGGATGCGGCGGGCCCGGTCCTCACCATACTTTGCGATGAAGTCGTCCAGGTCCGGCTTCATTTCGGACGATACCTGACCGCCGTTGCGGGTCGAGCAGCCCCAACCGATTTCGCCCGCGTCACAGATCACGACTTGCCGTCCGCCCCGCGCCAGATGCAGCGCGGTGTGCAGGCCGGTGAAGCCCGACCCCACCACCAAGACATCTTCACGTGGCTCGACCGTGGCGGCGGGGACTTCTGGCAAGGCCATCTCGGCCCGCCACAAGGGAGTGTCGCTGAAACCGGAAAACGCCTGCATCTTAGTAGGCCACGCGCTTGTAGTAGCGGCGCGTGACAAGCGGGTGATTGCGCATCACCTCAAGATGCGCCGAGAGACGCTCTAGCACGGTGGCCATGAGCGCCGGGGCCAGCATCGCCCGCAGGTCGGACGACAGGCCATTGGTCGCAAGATCGCGGGTGTCCAGCACAGTCAGCTTGTCGGTATATCTCTTGGTAAAGGCGATCACTCGGTCGGTCAGCGGGCGCGTTTCGTCCTCGCCCGCGAAGACCACGACCGAGACGCCTTTTTCCAACAGTTCCAGCGTGCCGTGGAAGAAGTCCGACGCATGGACCGGTCGGGTGCGGATCCACTGCATCTCTTCCAAGATGCACATGCCGTAGTAATAGGCCTCGGGCCAGGCCGCGCCGGAACCGGTCAGGATGTGCCAGCCATCTGCGGCAATCGCTTGGGCAAGCGCATCCGCGCGCGGCTCAAACGCCTGTTTCACCGCCAGAAGCTGCTGCGGGAGACCCGCAAGCTCGGCGATGATCCGGTCGTAGTCCGACTGCTCGCCCCGCGCCTGCTTCGCCGCCAGCGCGGCAACGAGCGAGGTGACATAGAACATCTCGCACGAGGTATCGTCCTCGGCAAAGTTGACCAAGGTGTGGTGTGCGCCCTTTGCCAGCGGCGTGTCGGCGTGCCCGGTGATAGAGATCACCGTGGCTCCCCGCGCCTTTACATAGTCCATCGCCGCGATGCTTTCCTTGGTCGTGCCCGACAAGGACGGCATGATGACCACCGACTTCGGCCCCAGTGCCACGTGCCCGGTCAGGACGATCTCAGCGCAAAGGACGTTGTGGCAGGGCAGGTTCGAGGTCCGGCGCATCAGATCGGATGCGGGCTGCATGAGGATGCCCGCGCCGCCTGACCCCATGAAGAAGAGGCTGTCGGCTCCCTCGGCCACTAGTTTGCCGACCACCGCGCCAAGGTCGCGGGCGATGGTCACGGTTCCGGTCTGGATGCGCAAGAAGCGGGCGGGATCGAAGTTCAGCATGGTCTTTCCTTTCGTAACCAAGGGAGGCGGATCAGAGCCGGAGGCCGCTGTCGCCGGAAAAGAGATGCGCACGACCCTGCTGAGGCTGCACGGTCAGGCCGTCATACGCGGCAAAGTCATGTTCGCCATCAAGCTGCACGGTCAGGTTCTGGCCATCGGCAAGGCGGGCATAGGCATAGGTGACGCCGCCCAGCCGTTCGGAGGCCTGCACCTGCACCGGCGCACCGGGTCCGGCCACAAGATGCTCGGGCCGGATGCCAAGGGTGACCTCGGCGCCAACGGCAGGCAGATGGTCCACGGCCACATCGCAGACCAGACCAGCGGCCTCGACGCGGGCGCGGCCCGCTTCGGTACCCTGCACGCGGGCTTTCAGCAGGTTCATCTTCGGACTGCCGATGAAGCCCGCGACGAACGTGTTGGCGGGGCGGCGGTAGATGTCCAGCGGCGCGCCGATCTGCTCAACCAAGCCGTCGCGCAGCACGACGATCTTGTCGGCCAGCGTCATCGCCTCGATCTGGTCGTGGGTGACGTAGACCATCGTCGCCCGCAACTCGCGGTGCAGTTGCGCAAGTTCGATCCGCATCTGAAGCCGCAGGGAGGCATCAAGGTTCGACAACGGCTCGTCGAAGAGGAAGACCTTGGGATTGCGCACGATGGCCCGGCCGATGGCAACGCGCTGGCGCTGGCCGCCGGACAGTTCCTTGGGCAGCCGATTCATCAGCGGCCCCAGTTGCAGGATCTCCGCCGCACGGGCGATCTTGCGCGCGGCCTCGTCCTTAGGCGTCTTTGCCACCTTCAGCGCGAAACCCATATTCTGTTCCACGGTCTTGTGCGGGTAAAGCGCGTAGGACTGGAACACCATCGCGATACCTCGGTCGGCCGGGCGCACATCGTTCATCCGCTGCCCGTCGATCACCAGATCGCCGCGCGTGATGCTTTCCAGCCCCGCGATCATCCGCAGAAGCGTGGACTTGCCACAGCCCGAGGGCCCAACGATCACCACGAACTCCCGTTGGGCAATATCGATGTCGACACCGCGCACGGCGTCGTAGGTTCCGTACCGCTTGGCGATACCCTTGATCTGCATGTAGGCCATGGGGGCACTCATTTTACGGCGCCGCTGGTCAGCCCGCCGACAAACTGTCGCTGCATGATCAGGAAGGTCGCAAGGATGGGAAGGATGGAAAGGGCCAGTCCGGCCATCAGAACGCCCCAGTCCGCACGAAGTGCGACGGCAAAGCTCATGACACCGATGGTTACGGTCTTGACGCTTTCACTTTCGACAAACGTCAGGGCAAAGATGAACTCGTTCCAGACCCGCATCGCCGAGATCAGGCCGGCCGAGGCGAGGATGGGCCTGCAGAGCGGCAGGTAGACCTCGCGGAAGATGCGCGCCTCACCCGCCCCGTCCATCAACGCGGCCTCGCGCAGCTCGCCCGGGATGCCGGTCATATAGGCGCGGATCAGGAAGGTGGTGAAGGGCAGGCCGAACGCCACGTTCGGCAGGATCAGCGCGAAGTAGGTGTTGTAAAGCCCGGTCTCGGCCATGACGCGGAACAGCGGAATTAGGCTGACCTCGGGCGGCAGGATCGCGCCGCCAAGGATCAGCGTATAGATCGCGGCCTTTGCACGGAAGTTCAGCACGACCAGCGCGTAGGCGGCCATTGTGGCCAGCGACAGCTCGATCACCACCGTGGCTGACGTGACGACCAGCGAGTTAAACAGGTAGCGCGAGATGCCGTAGTTCCAGGCCTTCGAGAAGTTCTCCCAATGCCAAACCTTCGGCAGGCCCCAGGTGGCTGCGAACATGTCGTTCGTCGTCTTGAAGGCGTTCAGGAACAGCCAGATCATGGGGTAGACGCAGATGACGGCCAGCGTCAGGAATACGGCCCACAAGAAGATACGGTTGGCGACGGCAAGGGCGGGAAGGGAACGCGCGGCCATGTCAGCGGTCCTTCTGCAGCTTGATCTGAACTAGGCCGATGGTCAACGCGATGAAGAAGATCACCGTGGCGATGGTCGAGGAATATCCAATCATGTCGTCACGGAAGGCGGCTCGATACATCATGGTGCCCAGAACTTCGGACGAATGGTTCGGCCCGCCCGCCGTCATCACCCAGACGATGTCGAAGACCTTGAGCGAGCCAAGGATGGTGATGATGGTGACGATAAGGATCGTCTCGCGCACGCCGGGCACTGTAATGTGCCAGAATTGTTGCACACCCGACGCCCCGTCGATCTCCATAGCCTCATAAAGGTCACGCGGCACGGCGCGGATCGCGACCATGAACAGGGCCATGATGTAGCCCGTCCACTGCCATTGACTGACGAAGATCACCGCGAAGATTGCGGTATCCGGCTCTCCCAGCCATGCCTTGGACCAGGACGACAGGCCTGTCTCCCAGAGGATCTGGTCGATCAAGCCGGTTGTCGGCGTCAGCAAGAGCTGCCAAACGAGACCGACGACGACCACGGGAAGGATCGACGGCAGAAACAGCGCAGTGCGGAACAGGTTGGCTGAGAATTTAGGGAATATCCGCGCTTCCAGCACAGCTGCCAGCACCAGGGCGAAGCCAACCTGACAGGCGACCGAGATCACGGCATAGATCGCATTGTTGGTCAGCGCGGTCGTGAATTTCGGATCGTTCCAGAGTCGCAGGTAGTTGTCCAAGCCGACAAAGTCCCAGTCCAGCGACATGGCCGAGAAAGAGAACATGCTGAAGCGGATGTTCGTCAGTGCCGGTCCATAGACGAATATCACCAGGAACAGCAGCGCCGGGGCGACCCAGAGCCAGCCCTGCAGGCTTTGTCGCCACGTCGCTTGGGTATGGTCGGACCTGTCGGGCATCGGTCTGTCTGTCCTGTCGGGGGGAAGCGAATAGGCCGGGCGATC
>JBATMT010000095.1:0-6416 GCA_049289975.1 Paracoccaceae bacterium
CAATGTCGGGCGTTACCCCGCGACGTTCCATCAGTTCGTGGTATGTCTGCCAATAGTCGCGATAGCGTGGATCGTTTTCGGGGTTCACAATCTCAAAGTCGCGCCCTGGTCGGATGGGCAGTCCGGCCCGTTCGCAGCGCCGCTCGATCACTTCAGGACGACCGATAAGGATTGGTTTGTCCGTCATCTCTTCAAGCATTGCATTGGCGCAGCGCAAGACGCGTTCATCTTCGCCTTCAGCAAAGACAATTCGGCGGCTGGCGGATCGTGCAGCTTCAAACACGGGTCGCATGATGAGCGCAGACTTGTAGACAGAGCCATCGAGTTTGTGCTTGTAGGCGTCAAGATCTGAAATCGGCCGGATTGCCACGCCGGTTTCCATAGCAGCGCGAGCAACTGCACTTGCAACAACACCAATGAGCCGTGGATCGAACGGCTTTGGAATCAGATAGTCGGCCCCGAAGGTCAGTTTCTCACCACGGTAGGCCGCTGCTGCCTCGGCGCTTGTTGTAGCGCGCGCAAGCGCGGCAATCCCGTCGATGCACGCGAGCTTCATTTCATCATTGATGGTAGTTGCGCCGACATCCAACGCACCCCGGAAGATGAAGGGGAAGCACAGCACGTTATTGACCTGATTGGGGAAATCACTTCGCCCGGTGGCAATGATCGCATCAGGTGCGACCGACCTTACCTGATCAGGCAAGATTTCCGGCGTTGGGTTTGCAAGTGCAAAGACTATTGGGCGCGGAGCCATATCGGCAACCATTTCCGGCGTCAGTACGCCAGGTCCAGATAGACCGAGGAAAAGATCGGCGCCCTTGATGACTTCCTGAAGAGAAGCTGGTTTGTTGCCTTGGGCATACTCGGCTTTCTGCGGAGTCATCTGGGCGGTACGCCCGTGATAGACCAATCCTTCAAGATCGCAGAGCCAGACATTCTCGCGTTTGATGCCGAGCTTGAGCAGCATGTTGAGGCAGGCGATGCCCGCAGCTCCCCCACCAGTCGACACGACCTTGATATCGGAAAAATTCTTGCCTGCCACATGCAGGGCGTTGGTAGCGGCCGCGCCAACCACAATCGCGGTTCCATGCTGGTCGTCATGAAAAACCGGGATGTTCATACGCTCGCGGCAGTATTGTTCAACGATAAAGCAATCTGGCGCCTTGATGTCTTCGAGATTGATCGCGCCGAACGTTGGCTCAAGCGCACAGACGATTTCTGCGAGTTTGACTGGGTCAGGTTCGTTCAGTTCGATGTCGAAACAGTCAATATTCGCGAACTTCTTGAACAGGACGGCCTTGCCTTCCATTACCGGCTTGGATGCGAGAGCGCCAATGTTGCCGAGACCAAGAACTGCGGTGCCATTCGTAACCACGGCAACCAAATTGCCACGGGCAGTGTACCGACTGGCGGTCGCCGGATCAGCCTTTATCTCGAGGCACGCCTCTGCAACGCCCGGTGAATAGGCGCGGCTGAGGTCGCGGCCATTTGCCAAGGGTTTGGTGGCGCGGATTTCGAGTTTTCCAGGTTTTGGAAACTCGTGATAGTCCAGTGCCGCCTGTCTCGCGTTGTCCTGACGTGTTTCTTCCAAAGACGCCTCCCTCAATTTAGTTTAACATTAAACTATTTACGTCCCCGATGTAGTGAATGATTATCATGTGCGGTACAAAAGACATACAATAAAATCCTTGATATAGTATTTTAAGCTCGAAATGATTGCGGGTGATCATGGTGGATGTGCCGGAGGAGACAGAGATGACCGAGACACGCGCTGAAGTGCTTTTGCCGACGACAGATTTGCGAAGTGATCTGGCCTGCTTCACCAAGACATTGGGTCTGCGGCTTGACATGATCTATCCGGCGGACAATCCGTCGGTAGCCGTGTTTTCAGGGCATGGCCTGCGTGTTCGACTAGACCACAACATCAAGTCGGCGCCCGGTCATGTGCGCATACTTACAGACAGTCCTGACGCTGTAGCAGACGGAAAACGTCACTTGACGACGCCAGGAGGGACGGAAGTTACGATCGACGAACTCAATCCGCCGCTGGTGTTGCCCGCCACGCAACATGCGTTCGTGGTTCGGCGACTTGCGGATCAGGCACCGTGGGTCATCGGCCGAGCGGGCATGGCCTACCGTGATCTGGTGCCGTCGAGATTGGGCGGTGCGATCATTGCCAGCCATATTCGTGTGCCCGATGGAAAAGTGCCCGACATGGTACACTTTCACAAAGTGGGCTTTCAGTTGATTTTCTGCATCCGCGGCTGGGTGGACGTGCTCTATGAGGATCAGGGAGGGTTGCGTCGACTGAATGCAGGCGATTGCTTCATCCAACCTCCGCAAATTCGACATCGCGTCATGGAAGCGGGCGAAGATATCGAAGTGATCGAGATTGGCGTGCCTGCCGAGCACGTCACGGAGATCGACCATGACATGACCTTGCCAACGCCTGACAATCAACCGGATCGCGAGTGGGACGGACAGAAGTTCGTTCATAATCTGGCAAAAGAAGCAGAATGGACGGAATTCCGCATACCGGGCTACATCTGCCGGGATACGACTATAAGCACCAACACCAAGGAGGTCGCAGGAGTTCAGGTCGTGCGCAAGGGGCAGGGCAAACCCAAAGCAACGAGGCACGAAAGCGATATTCTGTTTGGTTTCGTGATGGCGGGCGAGATGACGTTGCGCGGCGAAGGGAAAGATCCCTACCGACTGGCGCGCGGTGATGCCTTTGTTACACCGCCGGGAATGGTGACCGAATGGGCCGAACCATCTGACGATTTCGAGCTGCTTGAGGTTTCACTTCCGGGAAGATTCAAGACTATTGCGGTCTGATCTTCGATAATCTGCATTGGCCGGGCGGGGGCATCGTTCGGCCTTTGCTATTGTCGTGATCAAGCATCAGAGTGATAAATGACCAAACGGTCAAAAGGGATTGAGCATGTCCGCCTCTGAAACTGACTTGGTCACGGCAGCCGCAGTGGTGAGAGAAAATGCTCACGCGCCCTACTCCAGATTCAAGGTTGGCGCAGCAGTGCGCGGTCGTTCGGGGAAGGTATACGTTGGATGCAACGTTGAAAATGTTGCCTATCCAGAAGGGACATGTGCAGAAGCGGGAGCCATCGCGGCAATGGTGGCCGCCGGTGAGCGGGAATTGCTGGAAGTTGCCGTGATTGCGGATAGCCCTCAACCCGTGCCGCCCTGTGGAGGCTGCCGACAGAAGTTGGCTGAATTCGGCAATGGCGATGTGCAGGTGATACTTGCCACCACTGACGGGAAGAGACTTTCCACCACGATAGCTGAACTATTGCCGGGGAGTTTTACGGCTGCCCACATGGATCGTGCTTGATGGATGCCAAGTCCATCATTGCGGGTCTTCGTGACGGCCAGGGGCTTGGTACCGAGGCTGCAATCTGGTTTGCACGGGGCCTCGCGTCCGGAGATGTGACAGACGCACAGGCTGGTGCGTTTGCGATGGCTGTATTCCTGAAGGGTTTGGATGATCAGGAACGAGTAGGTCTTACCCGTGCAATGCGTGACAGCGGGCAGGTACTGAGTTGGGACATGCCAGGGCCGATCGCAGACAAACATTCGACCGGCGGTATCGGTGACAGCACGTCGCTGCTTCTTGCCCCAGCACTTGCGGCATGCGGGGCCTACGTACCGATGATATCAGGGCGCGGACTTGGCCACACAGGCGGCACAATCGACAAGCTGGAAGCTATCCCCGGCTACAAGGCTGACCATTCCATTGATGATCTGCGCCGAATTGTCCGGACAGTGGGATGCGCAATCGTGGGCGCAAACACGGATATCGCGCCTGCGGATCGCCGTCTTTATGCGATCCGCGACGTGACAGGCACGGTCGAGTCCATCGACCTGATCACGGCATCGATCTTGTCGAAAAAACTGGCGGCTGGACTGGATGCGCTTGTGCTGGATGTGAAGGTCGGTTCTGGGGCTTTCATGAAGACGCTCCCGGCCGCACAGGCGCTGGCGCAATCGCTTGTCAACACGGCCAAGGGTGCGGGGACGGCTACGTCGGCGCTTATCACCGACATGTCTGAACCACTCGCGGCAGCGGCTGGCAATGCTCTTGAGGTTGTCGAGGTCATGGAAACCCTCACCGGACAGGCGATAAGCGCGCCGCTTTGGGATCTGACCGTTGCCCTCGGTGGCGAGGCGCTGGTGCTTGCTGGCTTGGCGGAAGACGCGCTTGATGGTGAAGATCAGATCACCGAGGCGTTGGATTCCGGGCGGGCGGCGGAAACATTCGGCAGGATGATTGCGGCGTTGGGCGGACCTTCAGATTTTGTCGAGCGGTTTCCTGACAGATTGCCTGCCGCTCCCGTCGTCCGTGAGGTGGCTGCGGATCGTGGAGGATTCATTTGCGCAATTGATGGCGAAGCACTTGGCCATGCCGTTGTGCATCTTGGCGGCGGGCGGTTACGAGAAGGCGATCGGATCAACGCGGCCGTGGGACTTTCGGACCTTGCTCCAATTGGTGAGGCCGTGGACAAAGGCGAGGCCTTTGCATTGGTTCACGCGGCAAACGATAGCGATGCCGATCGCGCCGTTGCTGCTGTCAAAGCAGCTTATCAGATTGGCGATGCCCCGCCAGCCGAGCCGGATTTGGTAATTGGTAGGGTGGGTTGATGCCGCGCGCATTCTTGATCGTCATGGATTCTGTCGGTGCCGGTGGCGCCCCTGATGCCAACACATTCTTTAATGGCCACTTGCCTGACACAGGCGCCAATACGCTCGGCCACATTGCACAAGCGTGCGCAAATGGACGTGCAGATGACGGTCGGACTGGACTGTTGCGGATGCCAAATCTGGATAAGCTGGGTCTGGGCGCGGCGGTACGGCTCGCCTCTGGCGCCGATATGCCCGGTTTTGATGCGCAGCCCGTCGGACATTGGGGAGCGGCTACCGAGATGTCCAAAGGGAAGGACACACCGTCGGGGCATTGGGAATTGGCTGGTGTGCCGGTTCCGTGGGAGTGGCACTATTTTCCGGACAAAGTGCCTGCCTTTCCGCAAGATCTCATGGATGAGGTTGCTCACCTATGCGGCGCGGGCGGCACGCTGGGAAACTGTCATGCTTCGGGTGTGCCGATTATCGAAGAACATTGTGCCGAGCACATGCGGACCGGCTGGCCGATTTGCTACACGTCTGCCGACAGTGTCTTCCAGATAGCCTGTCATGAAGAGACATTCGGTCTGGATCGGCTTCTGAAACTGTGCGCCGATATTGCACCACGTCTGCACGCCATGAAGGTCGGCCGGGTCATCGCTAGGCCGTTTATCGGTTCGCCCGGAAATTTCAAGCGGACGGCAAATCGTCATGACTATGCAATTGACCCACCTGCGCCAACACTCTGCGATTGGGTAAGAGACTCGGGCCAGATGGTCCATGCTATAGGCAAGATTGGCGACATCTTCTCGATGCGCGGTATCAACGACGTCAAGAAAGGTGTGGATGCGGTGCTATTTGAACACCTGCTGACCGCAGCGGACCAGTCTGAAGACGGGTCGTTGACCTTTGCCAACTTTGTCGAGTTCGACAGCCTTTTTGGCCACCGCCGGGACGTTGCAGGCTATGCGCGGGCGCTTGAGTGGTTCGATGCAGCAATTGGGCAGTTCTTGAAGCGACTAAGACCCGGCGATCTGGCGATCTTTACCGCAGACCACGGGAATGACCCCACCTGGAGCGGTACCGATCATACGCGCGAAAGAGTGCCCGTTGTTGCGTTCGGGGCAGGAGAGAAGACCGTCGGCAACATCGCCTATGTCGATGTCGCTGCCTCCATTGCCGCGCATCTTGGAGTTTCGGCGCGAGGACCAGGCAGGAGTTTTCTTTGACCCCCAAAGTCGAACTTCACCTACATCTTGAAGGCGCCGCGCCACCGGCTTTCATCCGCGGGCTCGCCCACGAGAAACATATGGATATCAGCGGTATATTCGATGAAGCCGGAAACTATGCCTACCGCGATTTCTGGCATTTCCTCAAGGTCTATGAAGCGGCGACAGCGACCTTGCGAACACCCGAGGACTACTACCGGTTGACGCTCGCAGTTCTTGAAGAAAGTGCGGCTTCAGGCGTGATCTATACGGAAACCTTCCTTTCGCCAGACTTTTGTGGGGGCCGGGACCTGTCTGCCTGGAGGGAGTATCTGCATGCAATTCAGGAGGCCGCTGAGCTGGCAGAGCGCCGTGATGGGATCGTATTGCGAGGCATCGTAACGCCGATCAGGCACTTCGGGCCTGAAAAAGCCAGGGAAACAGCATTGTGCGCTGCAGAAACAGCCGGGACCTGGCTCGTGGGGTTTGGGCTTGCCGGTGATGAAAAGGCAGGGGCTCCAAAAGACTTCCTATGGTCATTCGATGCCGCCCGCGAGGCTGGACTAAGGC
>JBATMT010000096.1:0-2575 GCA_049289975.1 Paracoccaceae bacterium
GGGGACGGACGGCGCGGATATGGCGTTTCTGACCCCGCCCCCTGCCCCGGCGCTGGCCGAGGCGCGCGCTCTTCTGACAGGGCTTGGCGCGCTCGATGCGCAGGGCCGCATTACAGCGCACGGCCGCAAGATCACTGCGCTGCCTGTTCACCCGCGCCTTGCCCATATGCTGGCGGTGGCCGGGCCAGATGCTGCGACGCTTGCCGCCCTTCTGGAAGAGCGCGATCCGATCCGGGGTGCCAGCGCTGGGTTGGACCTGCGGCTGAAGGCGGTCAGGGACCCCAGGGCCTTCGAGGCAGACCATCCCGAACGCGTGGACCGTGGCGTGGTGGAGCGCATCCGGACAGAGGCGAAGCGGCTGGCGCGTATGGTCGATCCGGTGACGGAGCGTTTCAGCGTGGCCGAGATGGCGGCGCTGGCCTACCCGGACCGGATCGGGCTGCGGCGCAAGGGGGATGAACCGCGTTTCGTGCTGTCGGGCGGCAAGGGCGCTGTCGTGGGGCCGACAGACGCTCTTGCGAAGTCACGGCTGATCGTGGCGACCGATCTTGACGGCGATCCGCGTGAAGCGAAGGTCCGGCAGGGCATCGAGATTGACGAGCCCGCCGTGCGCGGACTTTTCGAGGGTCAGATCAGCTGGCACGATGTTTGCGAATGGTCGCGGCGCGATGGGCGCGTGGTGGCTCGGCGGCACGAGAGGTTTGGGGCGCTGGTTCTGGCCGACCGCGCCTGGCCAGAGGCTCCGCCCGAGGCGCTGGCCCATGCGGCGTTGGATGGCCTGCGGCTTTTGGGTTTGCCTTGGTCCGAGGCCGCCAGGCGATTTCGGGCGCGGGTGGAACTGTTGCGGTCGGAAGGCGCTGACTTGCCGGAGTTTACCGATGATGCCTTGCTGGGTCGTGCTGAAGGCTGGCTCCTGCCCTATCTGCGCGGCAAGCGGACCGAAGCGGACCTGCGGGGGTTGGACCTGACGGAGGCGTTGAAGGTGTCGCTGTCTTGGGATGACTTGCAATTGGTGAACCGGCTCGCGCCCTCGCAGTTCGAGACGCCGCTGGGCCGATCGGTGCCGATTGACTACGAAGGCGATTATCCAAGCATTTCCGTGCGCTTGCAGGAGCTTTTTGGCGTAAAGATTCATCCGGTCATCGGGCCGAAACGTCTGCCATTGCGCATAACGCTTCTGTCGCCCGGCCAACGACCGGTGCAGGTTACGCTGGACCTGCCGGGGTTCTGGGCGTCATCCTACGCCGATGTGCGCAAGGACATGCGCGGGCAATATCCAAAACACCCCTGGCCGGAGGACCCGACCGAGGCCGAACCGACCTTGCGGGCAAAGCCGAGGGTGTGAAGGCCGTTTGTCTGAGCAGGATAAAACCTGCAATCGTACCCCTGAAAAGTGCCCGTTTAGCCTGCATTCTTGCTAGTACCGAACAATCACGGCACAAAGTGGCCTCCACGCCGCCGACAGACCTGCGAAGGACAAGACATGACCCGCACCGCCCTCCTCGTGATCGACATGCAGAAGGAAATGGAGTTCCGCACCCGCTCGGGTCGGGAGCGTGCCAACCCCGACGCCGAGGCGCGCATTGCCGAGCTTCTGGCGCTGTTCCGCCAGCGTGGGATGCCTGTCATTCATGTGCATCACGACGAGCCGGGGACGCCCGTGGCTTTTGGCCAACCGGGCGGCGCGGTGATGGAGTGCGCCCTGCCCGTCGCGGGCGAGACGGTGCTGGTGAAATCGCGGTCATCGGCCTTTACCGGCACGGGGCTGGACGATCATCTCAAGGCGCAGGGCATCGAACGACTGGTTGTGGTGGGCGCAGTGGCGGCCTTTTGCGTGACATCGACAGTGCGCTGGGCGTCTGACCTTGGCTATGCCGTCCTGCTGCCCTCTGACGCTTTGGTAGGCTTCGACTTGCCGCGCGCCGATGGGAGCCGGATCGCGGCGGGGACAGTGCTCGACGTGACGTTGACGCTTCTGGGGGCGGATTTTGCGAAAGTCGTGCCTGCGGCGCACATCGTGAAACATATCTGATTCAATTGCGTGCCAGACTGAGCCGAAGCACGGACCGGACGCCTGTCCCCCCAACCGTGCGGCGCCCGCTTCCCCCAAGGCGGGCGCAGTCTTTTCCGCCAGATGATCACGGCCTCGTGGCCCCGCCTTTCGCTTTCGTGCGCGGGGCGCTAGGGTCGCGCTCGAAACCAGAACAGGAGTCGTTCATGTCTCTCTACGATCAGGTCGTCCCTCCGTTGAGCCACGCGCTGAAAGCGCTGTCGCGCATCCTCGACAAGGCCGAGGCGCATTGCGCGGCGCGCAAGATTGACCCGGCGGTGCTGCTGGGCGACCGGCTTTACGCGGACATGCTGCCCTTTACCCGGCAAGTGCAGATCGCCTGCGACCACGCGCGTCGTGGTGCCATGCGCCTGACCGGAGCCGAGCCGACACCTGTTGCCGACAACGAGGCGAGCTTTGCAGACCTGCGAGCGCGTATTGCCATGTCGCTCGCGGCGCTTGAAGCCTACAAACCCGCCGACTTTGACGGAGCGGATGCGCGCAGCCTGACCTTCAAGGCGGGAC
>JBATMT010000097.1:0-1794 GCA_049289975.1 Paracoccaceae bacterium
TCGTCGTCCAGTTCGGCCAAGGGCGCGCCTGCCTGCACGAAATCGCCCGAGGCGATGTGGAGCGTGCGCAGGCGGCCGGTGACTTCGGACGAGACGGAGACCGAGCGGATGGCACGCGCGGAGCCAACCGAGACGACTTCATCGTTCATCTGTTCGGGGACCGGTTCGGTGGCGACAACGGCGGTTGCCCCCGCCGCCTTGCCGCCGCCTTGCGGAAGCGCGGCGTCTGCTTCGGCGACAGGGCTGATCAGCCCGAGACGTTCAAGCGGGGCGCTGAGGCCGATGCGGTCGGCGAAGGGACGTGCGGCGGGCACCAGAACGGCTGCACCGACAAGCCCCACAAACAGCAGGACCAGCGCCAGAAGCAGTTGTTTTATCACCGACATCGACGTCTCCGCAGGGATTTCCGTCGCGCCTCGGCCGGGTTGGCAGCGCAAAGGACACCCTCGTCAAACGATCTGGCCCCGAGGTTCCGTCGTTGCAAGTGAAAAAATATTCGAGGGCGGGTGGTCACGCCCTTGTCATGGCAACAGCGAGGCGTGGATCAGGGGATTGGCGCGGCAGGGTCAAAGGTAAGCGTCTGGGTGATGGTGACGGCCTCGCCGGGGGCGAGTGAGGGGGGCGGCGCATCGGGGAGGAAGTTGCGCGGCTCGATCGACTGGACGGCGATCCCGGCGCGCAGGTCATGCCAGAGCTGGAGGCAGGGCAGTTCGGCACCGTTGAAAGTCAGGTGCGTCGTGACGCCCTGCCCGGTGATCATGCACTGCGCGGTGCCGGTATGGCCGACGGGGTGGAAGGTCGCCGCGCCGGGTCCGGTCGGCATGGGGAGGGTCAGCGGTCCGGTGGTCGGTGCGCCGTCCAGCGTGATTTCGCTGCCAGAGGTGATGGCCGGATGACCGAGGTTGAAGTGGTACATGAGTTCGACAGTCTGGGCGGACGGCCCGAGGTTTTCGATACGGTCACGGAGGGTCAGGCTTGTGCCACCGATAGCGGCCTCGATCCGGCGGGTGAGCGACAGCATCTCGGCCCCGTAGCGGACCTGCCGGGTCTGGCCTTCGGCATAAAGGACACCCTTCTCCCAATCCTCGCCTACGGCGATGAGGCGCGCGGGGGTAAAGGGCAGCTTGCCGTGGTGAGGGTGGCTGGGGACCGGGTGGCCGATATGGTCAAGTCCGCAGGTGACGAGAAAGCCGGAAAAGCCACGGTCAAAGCCCTTGGCACTGTCGCCTTCGGCAGACAGAAGTTGCGGGGCGACAAACCCTGCGGGGCTTTGCCAGCCAAGCTGGCGGCCGGCAAGGCTGAGGGTGGCGATGTCCATCTGCCGGTCGGTGAGCACCATGAAGTCGAGCCCGCCGCCGGTCGAGAAGAGAAGCCCGCGCTGTCCGCGCTCGGCCCCGTCGTCAAGGGTGATGCCACGGACCGAGGCATATTGGCGGGGGTCGCCAAGAAGGGGGCGCAAGGCTTTGAGATCGGGCATGGTCGGTCCTTCGGGCGGGCGGGTGTCGGGCGACAGGAAAGCCGATTGGTGGGGCGAATTCCAGTGGCAATGCGGCGCGGCACCATGGTGCTTGACCGGGGGGCAATCGGCGCTAGGCTTTGCCGCGCGGGTCGGCGTGAGGCGCTTTGGCGGCTGGTCCGAGGGAGATTTTCAGTGGCGCGGCCGACCGAGGTGCATATCCGCACGATCGAATCCGCCTTGGCGGGCAGCGAGGCTGCGCGCTCGCCTCTGGTGGCGTCATGGTCGCGGTCGGCGCGGCTGCATGGGCTGGACCCGACCAAGCGGCGCAGGCCGGA
>JBATMT010000098.1:0-2611 GCA_049289975.1 Paracoccaceae bacterium
ACGGAGATCAAGTTCAGGCCGGGCAGATGCTAATTCGGCTGGATGGAAATCTACTTAAAAGCGAGTTCGCCATCGTTGAAGGTCAATTCTTCGAGTTGCTCGCGCGGCGTGGGAGACTTGAGGCCGAACGCGATAACTACGAGACAATTGTATTTCCAGCGGAGCTATCCCAGCTCGCCAATAAACGTTCCGAAATCAGAGCTGTGATGGAAGGGCAAGACCGACTTTTCCTGTCGCGACGCGAGTCACGCGCAAAGGAGTTGGCCCAACTTCAACAACGTCGAGAGCAAGTGCTCAATCAGATAGATGGGATCGCTGCACAACGCAGTGCCATAGGACGCCAATCTGAGTTGATTGCAAAAGAACTCGCGGATCAACAGCAGCTCTTGGACCAATCCTTGACCACGTCAAGTCGAGTTACGGAAATCCAAAGAGAGCAGGCCAGACTTGCAGGTATCGCGGGGGAACTGGACGCTTCGAAAGCGGAGGCGGAGGGCCGGGCGACAGAGATCGAAATCCAGATGGAAAAAATTGATAGCCTGTCACGCGAGGATGCTAACACCCAACTTGGAGAGTTGGGGTACCGTGAACTTGAACTTGCTGAACGGCGTCGGGCTTTAATCGAACAAATCGCTCGACTGGATATTCGCGCACCTGTTTCTGGGATAGTTCTGGAGCTAAAGGTTACCACTCCGCGGTCGGTCATTCGTCCGGCAGATACAGTTCTAAGTTTAGTGCCTCAAGATCGACCACTGATCATATCGGCTCAGGTCGCTACCACCAGTGTCGATGACGTGAGCGTTGGCCAGGATGTTACATTGCGGTTCGCAGCCTTCGACGGACGGACGACGCCCGTGGTTGCTGCAAAAGTAAGTCGCGTATCGGCCGATGCATTACTAGATGAGCGCACAAAAGCTCACTATTATCGTGTGGAGATCATCCCCAATGGGGGGGAGCTATCAAAACTCGGCAACCGGACGCTTGTTCCTGGCATGCCCGTAGAAGTCTTTATCAAGACCGGCGAGCGTTCCCCAATGTCATACTTGATCAAGCCGCTGGCTGAGTATTTCAATCGAGCTTTTAGGGAAGATTGAAGATCAGCGGTGGGGAGATAGAGCTCGGTGTCAAAATAAGAAAGATTAATATTTGACTCTGACTTGCGCGCCTCGTTCCTGCAGGGAGACAGACGATGGCACTGTCAGAGTAAACCGGCTTGAGGCGGCGAAGGCATGAGCTTAGCGTCGCCATATGACAAAACGTTCGCCCTTCCGCTATTTTAAAACATCTCCTGAGGTGATCCGCTTAGCGGTGATGCTCTACATGCGGTTCCCTCTGTCCCTTCGCAATGTCGAGGACTTGCTCCATGAGCGCGGCATCGAGATCAGCCATGAGACGGTACGCTATTGGTGGAACAGGTTCGGTCCATTGTTCGCCTCTGAGATCCGTCGCCGCCGCGCACAGGGGCTGCGCCAGGTGAGCCGCTGGCGATGGCATCTTGATGAGATGTATGTGAAGATCAACGGCGAGACACATTACCTCTGGCGAGCGATTGATCACGAAGGCGAGGTTCTCGAGAGCTTCGTGACCAAGAGGCGGGACCGCAAAGCAGCACTGAAATTCCTCAAGAAAGCGATGCGCCGATACGGCCGACCAGTCGAAATCGTCACAGACCGCCTGCGCTCTTATGGCGCTGCCCTCAGAGACCTGGGCCGCGGCGATGACCGTGAGATGGGTCGGTGGGTCAATAACCGTGCCGAGAACTCACATCTACCATTCCGAAGGCGAGAGCGGGCGATGCTGCGCTTCAGGCGAATGCGAAGTCTGCAGAAGTTCGCCTCAGTCCACGGCTTGATTTACAACCATTTTAATCAGGAACGCGCGCTCTATTCCCGAGAGAATTTCAAAGCCAACCGTGCCGCTGCTCTCATCGAGTGGCGCGGCCTCCTTGCTGCCTGAAGCCAGGCAGGGGGTAGGGGATCTGAGACGAGTTCGCATTTGTCTGACACCACCTTTGAAACAGCATCAAGTTGGCAGCCAATCGTGCTGAGCACGGACCGAAGCATGCACCCAGAGTGATCTTAGGAGAAGGCTGCGGCGATAGCAGAACGGCTCAGAAGGAAACTGTAATCAAATACCCAATCAGGCGGTCGGATGTCTATGTCGAAAATCGCTTGACTGAGACGTCCCTGTTACCGAAGTCTGGGGCCTAACGGCTGCGCGCTTTTGCAGCACGCTTCGAAAGTGTCGCAAGGGAAAATGCCACGAGATAATCGTTAAGGGCTAGTGAAGCCGCAACGGCAGCAGTGGCATCATTTTCGGCGATTGCCGACAGTATTCGGCGATGCAATTCTCCACCACGCGCGATTTCGCTCTGTTCGTCACGAACGTGCACGATCCAGAATCGGCGCGATAGCCCCTGAAGCGGGAGCATTAAAGCGCCTAGGTACTGGTTCGCTGCCGCCTCGATGATCAACGAATGCGTCTCGCGGATTGTATCGGTGTATTCCAGCAACGAGAAATGCCCAGATAGCCGAGCGGCAAGTGCTGCCAACGACCTGCGCTGGGATGTATCGGCGCGTAAACATGCGAGTTCAACCGCAAGAGCTTCAAC
>JBATMT010000099.1:0-2525 GCA_049289975.1 Paracoccaceae bacterium
CTCCATGAAGAGGGCGGTCGCGACAACCAGAGCCATCGTCCTTGACGAAACGGATGACATCGTCGGTTCGCGCTGTGCCGCAGCATCTGAGATGGCTGAAACGTCCTCGGGCATCGCTCTCCGGCTCCCTGTTCGCACCGCCGACCGCAATCGATTGCGGTCTAACCCGCCGTTCAACCAAGGTAAATGACACGTTCAGGTGAAAGCCGGACGTCACATTTGATCAAATTATCCTTCTCAGCCGGGCCACCCTATGCTTAACATCACATCGGGAACTCCAAGGGGCAGAGTTGGCAGATGCAAGTCGTCGAAAAATCCATCCGGGACCTGCGCGAAGCACTTCAATCCGGCCAGACAACAAGCGCCAATCTGGTAACCGCCTACCTCGCTCGAATCGAAGCCTATGACCGTCAGGGCATCTGCCTGAACGCCGTTCCCATCCTTAACCCGAATGCGCTGCAAGACGCCCGCGCCTCGGACGAACGCCGCGCCAAGGGGCAGGCGCTCGGCCCTCTCGACGGCATCCCTTACACCGCCAAGAACAGCTACAAGGCACGTGGCCTGACGGTGGCGGCGGGCTCTCCTGCCTTCGCGGATCTGATCGCACAAGACGACGCTTTTGCCATCGCGCAACTGCGCCGGGCCGGGGCGATCTTGCTCGGCCTGACCAACATGCCACCTATGGCCAACGGCGGTATGCAGCGCGGACTCTATGGCCGCGCCGAAAGTCCCTACAACGCAGATTGGCTGACTGCCGCCTTCGGCTCCGGCTCATCGAACGGCTCCGGCACGGCAACTGCTGCAAGCTTCGCAGCCTTCGGCCTTGGCGAGGAAACCTGGTCGTCGGGCAGGGCGCCTGCCGCCAACAATGGGCTCTGCGCCTACACCCCCAGCCGCGGTGTGATCTCGGTGCGTGGAAACTGGCCGCTGGTCCCGACGATGGATGTGGTGGTGCCACATACGCGCAGCATGGCCGACATGCTTGAAATCCTCGATGTGATTGTGGCCGACGATGCCGACACCACGGGCGACCTCTGGCGCCTGCAACCCTGGGTGCCGATCCCCAAAGCCTCCGACGTGCGCCCCTCGTCCTACCCGGCACTCGCCCGCGATGCCTCGCTCAGGGGCAAGCGCTTCGGCGTGCCTGCCATGTACATCAACGCTGACCCACTGGCCGGAACCAATCCTCATGGCGGTATTGGCGGCCCGACCGGGCAACGGATCGAAACCCGTGCCTCGATCATCGCCCTGTGGGAACAGGCACGAAGCGCCATCGAAGCCGCAGGCGGTGACGTGGTCATCGTCGATTTCCCCGTCGTTTCAAACTACGAAGGCGACCGCCCCGACTGTCCCACCATCAAGACACGCGGCCTCGTCAGCCCCGAGTACCTCCACCGCGAGATCGTCGATCTGGCTGTGTGGTCATGGGACAACTTCCTGCGCACAAACGGCGACCCGGCACTGAGCAGCCTTGCTCAAGTCGATGGCAGGCGCATTGCCCCGCCGCCGCCGGAGGCCCTGCCGGACCGCTATACCGGGTTCGGCGACGACATAGCCGATTACCCGGCCCATGCCTGCACCCACCCTGTTGCCGACTTTCGCAAGATCCCGCACCTCGAGGCGGGCTTTCGCGGGCTCGAGGAGACCCGTCGCATTGATCTGGAAGAGTGGATGAACCGCCTCGGGCTTGATGCCGTCATTTTCCCTGCCGTTGCCGATGTTGGCCCCGCAGATGCCGACAAGAGCCTGGCATCCGCCGATCTGGCTTGGCGCAATGGCACATGGGTCGCCAATGGCAATCTCGCCATACGCCATCTCGGCATCCCGACCGTGACCGTGCCGATGGGTGTCATGGCAGATACCGGGATGCCCGCCGGCCTCACCTTTGCCGGAAAGGCAT
Source organism: Paracoccaceae bacterium (assembly GCA_049289975.1). Lineage (GTDB taxonomy): Bacteria > Pseudomonadota > Alphaproteobacteria > Rhodobacterales > Rhodobacteraceae > TMP-24. The sequence goes on from JBATMT010000099.1 coordinate 1,901, forward strand.
GGGATGACAGCAATCTCCTGCGGCTCGCAGCGGCCTTCGAGGCAACCGGAAACTACCGTATGTCGCCGCCCCGCACACCCGAGTTGAGTTAACCGCCAACCTCGCGCAGCGCTTCCAGCATGTCGTCCAGACTTGCGCAGGGCTTGCACTCAAGTGCGCGAATGTCCTCGGTCACGTCGGCAGGAAGGCCAGAGTTCGAGTCCTTCGGCACCTCGTTCAGCCGTCCGCCCACCAGCACCGGCACAACCAGTCCGCGCGCATTCATCGCAGCAAGCACGGCCTTGGTATAGCTCAGCGCCACCCCATTGTAGGTGCTGATCGCGATTGCATCCGCCCCTGCCTCGACCGCGCGGTCCACCAGCGTTTCCGGGTCAATTGCTACGCCCGCATCGGTCAGCGTCGCCCCCAGTCCGTCCAGTGCCCTCTCGACCAGATATTTGCCATGCTCATGCACGTCGGTCGTGCCGATGCACACCCGGATAGTCTTGGTCAGGCGACCCTTTCCCGTGGTCCAAACATCGGCCTTGTGCTCCAGCTCGCGCGCCCATTCCGCCGCAACCAGCGGCACCCGCCCACGCGCCCCGTCTGCCCCCGGCCCGAACAACGCTTCCATCCGCTTCGGCCC
>JBATMT010000100.1:0-1510 GCA_049289975.1 Paracoccaceae bacterium
GCAAAGGTCAAGCGGTTTTCGGCAATGCGCACCCTCGTTGGCCATGTCTGTCGCCCGTGTCGCAGACCCTTTGGCCTGTTCTGCAAGCCCGAACCTGCCGCGCCACCCGATGCCAGCCCTGTGCTCAGTCGACCCGACAGCCAAGCACAGGCACCATGCCCAGTTTTGTCTGATGTCGGTCGAGCCAGCTCAGGGTGTCTTCGAAAGGCATTGGTGCAGCGATGGAATATCCTTGCACATGATGCAGCCCGAGTTGCGACAGCAACTCATGTTCCCCCGCCGTTTCCACCCCTTCCGCCAGTGTTTGCAGGTCAAGCCGCTCGGCCATGGCCAGAATTGCGGCGATCATGCGCTGCTGCTGGGGGCAGCGATCGACCCTTGTCACGAACGACCTGTCTATCTTGATCCGTTTTGCCGGAAAGCGGCGAATGGAGGTGATCGACGAATGGCCAGTGCCGAAATCATCAAGGTCTATTCCGCATCCGGCCTGCGCCAGGCTCGAGATCGTCTGGACGATTCTCTCGCATTCCTGTTCCGCGATCACGGATTCGAGCACTTCGACGGTCAAGCGGGCAGGCGACAGGTCGAACCGGTCGAAATGCCAGTGCAGCCTTGGGCACAGGTTTGCATCGCGAAGGTCATCGGCCGAGAAGTTCACCGCCACGGTCGGTACGCGGTAGCCAGCCCTGTCCCACGCCTTGATTGCGGTCAACCCGTGCAACACCATCGTTTCGCTCAGACGCGCCGAAAGGCCCGCCTCGCGCACAAGGTCGAGAAACTCGGCCGGTGGCAGCAGGCCAATGTCGGGATGCCGCCACCGCGCCAATACTTCGAAACCGGTCACATTGCCGGTGTCCGTACAAAGCTGCGGCTGGAAGAAGCCGACGATCTCGCCTGTGTCGAACGCCTTTGCGATTTGGTCGCGCAGCAGCGCCCGCCTTTGGCCAAGCGCAGCTATTTCGGATGAATAGGCGCGAACCGCCGATGGGCCGCAACGCCGCGCTTCCTCTGCGGCAATCTCGGCAGCCGCCAGCAGGGCCGCCCCCGTCTGACCGGAGGCCTGACAAGACAGGCAGAAACCGACGGCGATCCGTGGGCGCAAAGACAAGGAGGCACAGGACGGCGCCCCCTGACTTGCCGATTGCAAAACCGCCGCCAGAGCCATCATCGCTTCCAGATCCGTGCGCCGCCCCGGACCGGGAACCACCGCCCACCTGTCGGATGCCAACTGAAACAGCCGATCACCCTTGGCGATGGCCGACGACAATTGCCGGGCACATTCTGCCGGGTCAGGTATGCGCAGGCCCGTGCCAGCCTCAACCGACAGGACAAGGCACGCCGTAGGTGCCCCCCGTCCCGCGCGCGCGGCAAGCAGCCTTTCGGCAGCGTCTCGTGGGTTGGCCGACCGTGTGCCCCCGTCGCCCGTCGCCACCGCCGATCTGGGTGAAAACGCCACCCCCAGAAGAACGGCAACCGCCCCCTCAAGCCCGAGCCAGACATAGGCCAGTAC
>JBATMT010000101.1:0-9882 GCA_049289975.1 Paracoccaceae bacterium
ATAGTCAAACGCCATGACACCCAGTGCAATCAGCATGATTGGCCGTCTGCCATAGCGATCGGACAGGTTGCCTACGACCGGACCGCACAGAAATTGCATGAATGCGAACGAGGTGGCCAGCACGCCACCCCAAAGCGAAGCGGACGAGATGTTCGCGCCTGTCACGTCTTGCAGGAGTTCAGGCATGACCGGAAAAATGATGCCGATCCCAATCGCATCAATCGTGACGGTCAGAAGAATAAAGGTCAGCGCATGACGCGACTGCATGGCCTGGGTTCCGTCTGAAGGGGGTGGGGTTCGGTCGCGCGGTTCTATCAGATCAGTCAATAAGACGGAAGAGCCCTCAGCACGGGATGTCTGAATGCTCAGACGTGACCGATGCTGCGCAGAAACTCTGCAAGAATTGCAGCATATTCCTCGGGCTTGTCGGCGGGCGGCAGGTGCCCCGCGCCGCGGATCAAGGCGAAGCGCGAGCCTTTCACCAGGTCGGCCGTTTCGCGGACTAGGTCTGGTGGAGTCGAACCATCTTCGCTTCCTGCTATGGCCAAAGTCGGCAGGGTCAGGGTTGCGGTCGTCTCATAGAAGTCGGTGCCTGCTATTGCTGCGCAAACGCCAATGTAGCCTTCTTCCCGCGTCTGATACAGGAGATCACGGGTTGACCGCGCCTCGGGCGAAGTCCGGGTGGAGCGCGAGAACCAGCGTTCCATCGTGGCGTCGGCGATACTGTCAATGCCACCGCGTCGAACAGTCTGGATCCGGTTGTCCCAGGTTGAAGCTGTGCCGATCTTGGCCGCAGTGTTTGACAGCACTATGGCGCGCACCTGGTCTAGGCGTTTGACGGCAAGCCCTTGGGCAACAAGGCCGCCGACCGACAGGCCGACAAAGACGCAGTCACGGATATTGAGGGAGTCGAGCAACCGCTCGGCATCCGCCACGAGTGTGCCCATCCGATAAGGTGGTGGCGGACAGGCACTGCCACCGTGCCCGCGCAGGTCGTAGCGCACTATCCGGAGCGATGGCGGCAGAAGGGGAATGACCCGGTCCCACAGCGAAAGGTCCAGACCCAGCGCATGTGCAAGCACGAGCGCCGGACCTTCGGTAGGGCCGGTTTGCTGCCAGTGGATCGTGCCTTCGGACGAATAGAGGAATGGCATCAGTCGCCAGTTCCGTAGGTTTCCAGAGCGCGGGCGAAGATGTCGGTGTCTACATTACCACCTGTGGCGACAGCGATCACATCTTCCCCCTCTATTTCGTCGCCATGGAAAAGGGCAGCGGCAAGCGCAGCAGCGCCACCGGGTTCAACAACGATCTTCAGGCGCGCGTAGGCGACTGCCATTGCCCGCAAGGCTTCCTCGTCGGTGATGACGATGCCAGTCCCGCAAAGGCGCTGGAGAATGGGGAAGGTCAGATTGCCCGGTTGCGGTGTGATGATCGCATCGCAGATCGATCCGGAAAGGCTGGCGTTGCGTTCGATCTTGCCCGTAGCGAGGGATCGGGTCACATCATCGAAACCCTCTGGCTCGCAGGGGCGGACGCGCAGGTTCCGGGCATCAGCCTCGAGTGCCAAGGCGATCCCGGACGTGAGGCCCCCACCGCCGCAACTGACAAGAACCGTGGCCGCAGTGATTCCTTCTGCATCGGCTTGTTTTGCAATCTCAAGACCGACCGTTCCCTGACCAGCTATCACCTGCGCATCATCAAAAGGACGGATCAGGGTCAGACCCCGGTCTTCCGCGAGGGTTTTGGCGATGCCGTCGCGATCATCATTGGCGCGGTCATAGAGGACGACTTCTGCCCCAAGGGCGCGGGTATTGTCGATCTTCAGACGCGGCGCATCGGAGGGCATCAGAATAACCGATGGAATGCCGTGTGCCTTCGCGGCAAGGGCTACGCCTTGCGCGTGATTGCCGCTGGAAAATGCGAAAACCCCATGGGAGCGTACTTCGTCGGACAGGGCCGAAACGGCGGACCAGCCGCCGCGGATCTTGAAGGAGCCTGTGTGCTGTAGACACTCGGCCTTCACCCAGACGCGGCGGCCAGCGAGTTTGTCGATGAAAGGAGAGGACAGGATCGGTGTGACTCGTGCCCGGTTGCCTATCCGCAACGCGGCAGTTTCTATCATGTCGATGTTCATTTGATCTGATCCAGCCAGGCGCGAATGACCACGAGTGCTTCGGGTTCGTCCAGGAACGGCACATGTGCGCGATCTCGAACGCTGGTGAAGTGCATGTCGGGGCGTCTCAGGCGCATTTCTTCGGTAGTTCCGGAAGAAAGAAGATCCGAGTTCGCGCCGCGAACCAATGCCAGTGGTAGACCGATGCAGGCGTCGAACAAGGGCCAGAGATCGACGGGAGGGCCTTCAAAGGCCTTCAGGAACGATTGGCGGAGGTCTGCGTCATAGCGAATTTGCAGCCCCTTCGGAGTTTGCAGATAAAGATGCTCGGCAAAGGCGCGCCACCGACTTTCGGGGATGTTGGCAAATCCTGCCAGCGTTTGTGGCATCCGCTCAACCAGCTGATCTATGCTCTTGGCCGCAGGGTTGCGGCCGACGTAGTCCTTGATCTTGTCCAGTCCGAGCGGATCGATGACCGGACCGACATCGTTGAGGCAGAGGCCGAGCAACCGGGGTTTTGCTGTCGCTGCGAGGAACATGCCGATCAGCCCACCGCGCGACGTGCCTATGACAGCAGCCTTTTCGATACCGAGATGGTCGAGCAGGGCGATGGCATCCTGAGCCTCTTGCGGGACGGTATACGTTTCGGCTCCGGTCCATTGTGATCCGCCGCGCCCCCGATAGTCCGGACGGATGAGACGCACATCAGGCAGATGAGGAACGAGGAAATCGAAATCGGTCGAGTTACGAGTGAGGCCCGCAAGGCAGAGGACAGGAAGTCCCGCGCCCTGATCGCGATAGGCGAGGCGAGCGCCATCCTTGGCAGTAAAAGTCTTGAGGGTCATCTGACTATCCTGTTCGGCCCGGCCAGATTGCCTCGCCGCGCCGGGAGGGGCAAGGCGGCTTAGAGGATTGCGTAGAGCAAATTTCCAGACCCCATGAGGAACGCCGCAAGCGTGGCGATGTAGCAGGCGAAGCAGAGCACAGCGCGGCCCTTGGACATCTCGTGCTGGATTTTCAGGAATGTTCCGGACCGCAGCAGGCCTCTAACTGAGATTAACACGAACAGGATCAAAAATATTGACTGCAAATAGAGACCGGCTGCGAGTGCGGCGCCGGACATGACGTAGCTGAGATTTTGGGTCTGCGACGGAAAGAAAGTATGAAACACCAGCAGCAAACACTTCGATCCGTCGAGCGGCCAGAAGGGCAGGAGGTTGAAGAAGTTGAGAATGGCAATGACCTTGCCCAGCGTCCACAGGAAATCGCCCAGTTGCGGCGTCTGGTCGTAGAGAGCGTTTGACAATACGAAAGAGAGAGTCATCGGTGCGAGGCCGATTGCAGGACCCATCAAAGAGATGAAGAAGTCCTTGTCGTGACTGGCGGGCAAGCTACTGGAAATCGCGAGGCCGCCCAGGAGTGGCACCAGCCGGAAACGAGCGTCAGAATGGCCGCAGACCCGATAAGCTGCAACATGGCCGAACTCGTGCAGCATGACGGCCAGTATCAGTGCGGCACCGTAGAGCGGCCCCCAGAAGACACCGGCAGCGACGATAGCGAGCAGGCCCATGCCCATTGCCTGAGGGTCAAGGCCGATGACTTCCAGTCCTCGGTGACCGGAAAATGAACCGCGAAGGATCAGTACTGTTCCTGCGCATAGCGACAGGGAGAACAACAAAGGCAGCATCAACCTGTTCCGCAGTCACAGCCATTGGGCGATCTTGTTAAAGCAGACCGGACAAATGGAAAGGACAAATCACGAGCTTGCCAGACTTTCCGTCATGCCCCGAGGTTTTCGGGCTGTGGCATGCCGAGGACGTGGTAGCCGCCATCAACGCGGACGATCTCGCCGGTGGTGAAGCATCCATAGTCCGAGGCAAGGTAGACGGCAGTGCCTCCGACGGACTCCAGCGTCGCGTTTGAACGCAGGGGGGCGTTGGCTTCAGTCTGGCGGAAGGTTTTGCGTGCGCCGCCGATGGCTGCGCCTGCAAGCGTCTTCATCGGGCCAGGCGAAATCGCGTTCACGCGGATGCCTTGCGGGCCGAGATCATTGGCAAGGTAGCGCACGGCGCTTTCCAATGCTGCCTTGGCTACGCCCATCACGTTGTAGAACGGGGTCACACGGTTTGAGCCCTGATAAGTCAGGGTTATCAGAGTGCCGCCGTCGGGCATCATTTCGGATGCGCGCCGCGCAACGTCGATGAAGCTGAAGCAGGAGATAGTCAGCGAGGTTTTGAAATTCTCACGCGTCGTGTTGATGAAGCGGCCGGTCAGTTCGTTCTTGTCGGAGAAGGCGATGGCATGAACGAGAAAGTCGATCTTGCCCCACTTCGCTTTGAGTTCGGCAAAAGCGCGGTCCAGCGAGGCATCGTCCTGAACATCCGCGTCGACAAGGATCGACGAGCCAAGCGAGGCAGCAAGTGGTTCGACACGCTTGCCGAAAGCTTCGCCCTGATAGGTAAAGGCAAGCTCTGCGCCTTCCCCAGCCAAGGCCTTGGCGATGCCCCAAGCTATGGATCGATCATTCGCGACGCCCATGATGAGCCCGCGTTTGCCCTTCATCAGATCAGCCATTGGCGTCTTATCCCAGGTACTTGCTCATCACGAGCGTGGCATTGGTGCCGCCGAAACCGAAGGAGTTCGACAGAACGGAGTCAAGTTTCACGCCCTCGCGGAGAGTCATCACGATCTCGGAAGGGTCAAGTGCCGGATCGAGAGTTGTGATGTTTGCAGAGGCGGCGATGAAATCCTTGTTCATCATGATCAGCGAATAGATCGCTTCGTGCGCGCCAGTTGCGCCCAGAGAATGGCCCGTCAGCGACTTGGTCGAGGCGACGGGCGGCGTGTGGCCCTTGCCGAAGACACGACGGATCGCATCCATCTCGGTAACATCGCCGACTGGCGTCGAAGTGCCGTGCGAGTTGATGTAGTCGATCTTGCGGCCTTCAGGCAGAGTGGCCAGCGCAAGACGCATAGAGCGCTCGCCGCCTTCGCCCGAGGGGGCGACCATGTCATAACCGTCAGAAGTTGCCCCATAGCCGGTGACCTCGCCATAGATCTTGGCGCCGCGGGCAAGTGCGTGGCCGAGTTCTTCCAGAACAACCACACCGCCGCCACCAGCAATGACGAAGCCGTCGCGTGTCGCGTCGTAGGTGCGGCTCGCAGTGGAGGGGGTGTCATTGTATTTCGACGACATTGCGCCCATCGCGTCGAAGAGACACGACAGGGTCCAGTCGAGTTCCTCGCCGCCGCCGGCGAAGACAATGTCCTGCTTGCCCATCTGAATGAGTTCGGTGCCGTTGCCGATGCAGTGCGCCGAGGTCGAGCATGCGGATGTGATCGAATAATTCACGCCCTTGATCTTGAAGGGCGTGGCTAGGCATGCCGAGTTGGTCGAGGACATGCAGCGCGTGACCATGAACGGCCCCATGCGCTTCGGCGCACCCTTCTCCATGACGATGCGATGAGCCTCGAAGAAGTTCGAGGTGGACGGACCACCCGACCCCATGATCAGACCGGATCGTTCATTCGAGACTTCGGCTTCTGTCAGGCCGCTGTCGGCGATGGCTTGTTCCATAGCGAGGAAGTTGTAGGCGGCGCCTGGCCCCATGAAGCGCAGGTTACGCTTGTCGATGTGGTCTTCCAGAACGATCTGCGGCATGCCGTGGACCTGGCTGCGGAATCCATGCTCGGCATATTCAGGAGCAAACACGATACCGGACTTGCCGGCGCGGAGGCTGGCTTCGACTTCTGCGGCATTGTTGCCGATGGGCGAGATGATCCCGATCCCGGTGATGACGACGCGGCGCATGGGCCAATCTCCTTTTGCCAAGTCAGCTCGCAGACAGAGCGACTTTCATATCCTTGACCAGATAAATCACTTCACCATCGGCCTCCACCCGGCCGTCGGCAACGCCCATGGTGAGGCGACGGGTCTGAATGGCTTTGGTGAAATCCACATAGTACCGCAGCAGCTTGCGGTCTGGGCGGACCATCCCGGTCAGTTTGACTTCACCCACGCCAAGCGCATAGCCGCGGCCCTGCCAGCCGCGCCAACCCAGATTGAAGCCGGTCAACTGCCAAAGGCCATCGAGGCCAAGGCAGCCGGGCATGATCGGGTTGCCGGGAAAGTGGCAGGAAAAGAACCACAGGTCGGGAGTGATGTCGAACTCGGCAACCACATGGCCCTTGCCATGCTCGCCGCGATCTTCGGAAATGTCCGTGATCCGGTCCATCATCAACATCGGCGGTTCCGGCAACTGGGCGTTTCCGAGGCCGAACAATTCGCCCCGCGCGCATTTCAAAAGCGCGTCCCTGTCGAAACTCGTCGGAAAAAGCGACATGCAGCCTGCCTCCCTAGCGGCATTTATCATTGAATAACCCTCTATCATCCGTATCGCTGGCAGGGCAAGTGTGGCAGCCCGAATAGGGCTTTGGTGATTGAAAGCCGGGCATGTGATATCATATAAGGCTGATCTGACAGGTGCCTAGATGATGATCGAAAAGACAGCTGAAGAACGTGGTCGTGACTGGCTGGGGCGTGCAGGGCTAAGGCCGACGCGCCAGCGGCTGTCGCTTGCATCTCTCCTGGTGGGCGATGGCGCCGACCGACATGTGACCGCCGAGAGCCTTTTTGCTGCCGCCGAGGGCGTGGGCGAGCCGGTTTCTCTGGCGACTGTCTACAATACGCTTCGCGCCTTTTGCGATGCGGGCCTGATGAGCGAAATAACCGTAGACGGAAGTCGCAGCTATTTTGACACACGGCTTGACGATCACCCGCATTTCTATTGGGAAGATTCAGCAGAGTTGACGGATGCCCCCAAGGAAGAGCTTGAGATTTCGCGGCTTCCCAAGGCTCCGGCGGGAATGGATGTTTCGCGTGTAGACGTGGTGATCAGGCTGAAGCGCATCTGAGTTCTGTAACGGCTTCAGAACCACTGCCCTGGCTCGATGATTCCCAGTTCCAGCAACTGCCGTGATGACCAGTCGAATTCTTTTGACTTGGACCAGGTGAAGGTCGGTATCGCCCATTTGCTTGCAGGATTGCTCTTGAGCGCCTTTGCCGTGCGAAAGGATGCAATTGCCGCCGTGATGTTGTGATGCCAGGGGCAGGCAAAGGTATTCATCTCTTCGCTCGAGAAGGTGAAGTCGCGGCGCATCGTCGTTCCGGGTACGGCACGGAAGAGCGACACGCGATCAATGCGGCGGCGAGTCCAGGGGATATGTTCTTCAAAGCGCCACCTGAGTCCGCCGAAGACGTCTATCTGCCGATCTAGCGGCTTGCCGTCGCGGTCGTGGCGTTGGAGCGAATAGTAGCCGCCGCTGTCGAACAATGGGCTAGCAGCGTTAACACCGTCGGGATTGCGCCCAAGGTCGGATGCATAGAGATCAATCACATATGCCAGCATCGCGTCCCGGCGTTCTTCGGTGTGGAACGTCAGCAGTTCGCCGATGCTTCTGGTTTCGTAGAATGGGTAGACAAGATATTCGGCGCTGTAACCCCAGTAGAACCAGGTGGACGGTGGCGCCGAGGCGATAAGCTTGGTGATGACTTCAGGTACGGTATCTGACTGGGTAGCAGATTGGACGATAGGGTGGACGTTGCTGTCTGCCATGTCCCGGTCAGCGAGTTGGGGGGGCAAGAACAGCAATGTGCTGGAGAAGCCCAGCTTTTGATGATGAGCGATGGTTGAGGACAGTTCGACATCGTCGTCGGCGAAAATGACAGCGATCGGACCCTTGGCCAAGGTGCCGCGGCCTTTGGTCAGAAAGTCATCGAACGAAGCGTAGGTCATGGGTGGTCCACTGATGCTCACCGCAGAATCGGTGAAGCTGCCGTGTGATGCAAGGTGTTTGGCGCGGGCGCCGGCAGGTGAAGGCGCTGCCATTGCGGGAGAGTGGCAAAATGCTGTAGGAAGCCCCCTGATCGCGCCGACGGGAAGCCCTGCCAATGTCTGAACCAAAGAAGCTTTTCATCAAGACATACGGCTGTCAGATGAATGTCTATGACAGCGAGCGCATGGCAGAGGCGATGGGCGCAGAGGGCTATGTCACTACTGAGGTGGCAGAAGACGCAGACATGGTACTGCTCAACACCTGCCATATCCGTGAGAAAGCCGCAGAGAAGGTATATTCCGATCTGGGGCGGTTGCGCCCGTTGAAGCTGGCGAAGCCTGATCTGAAGATCGGCGTGGCTGGATGCGTTGCGCAGGCCGAGGGTGCCGAGATCCTAAGGCGGATGCCGATGGTGGACCTTGTCGTCGGGCCACAAAGCTATCACAGGCTGCCTGCGATGGCGCGGGCGGCAGATGAGGGCCGCAAGACGATCGACACCGAATTCCCAGCCGAAGACAAGTTCGATCATCTGCCTGACCGCCCTTCCGCGACGACGCGACCGGCTGCGTTCCTGACCGTTCAGGAAGGATGCGACAAGTTCTGCGCTTTCTGCGTGGTGCCGTACACGCGTGGTGCCGAAGTAAGCCGCCCTGCTACGCGGATATTGGAAGAGGCGCGCAGGCTGGTTGGCAAGGGCGTGCGAGAGATCACACTGCTGGGGCAGAACGTGAATGGCTATCATGGCGAAGGGGTTGGCGGCGATTGGGGGCTGGCACGGCTCGTCCGAGCGCTGGCCCAGATCGACGGTCTTGAGCGTATCCGGTACACAACCTCGCATCCCAACGACATGGACGACGACTTGATTGCCGCTCATGGCGATGAACCGAAGCTGATGCCCTATCTGCATCTGCCGGTGCAGTCCGGTTCGGACCGCATTCTGAAAGCCATGAACCGGCGTCACACTGCCGAGGATTATCTGCGGCTGATCGAAAAGATCCGTGCAGCGCGGCCCGACATGTTGATGTCTGGCGATTTCATCGTAGGGTTCCCTGGTGAAACGGACGAAGATTTTGCTCAGACAATGAGCCTTGTGCGGGCCGTGAACTATGGCATGGCCTACAGCTTCAAATACTCTGCGCGGCCCGGAACTCCCGCGGCGGAGCGAAAGCCGGTGGAGGCAGCGATTGCCGACGCAAGGTTGCAGGAGTTGCAGGCGCTGATCACTGTGCAGCAGCGCGCTGCGCAAGAGGGCATGGTTGGGCGTACGGTCAAGGTTCTGATCGAAAAGCCGGGACGGTTGGCGGGCCAGATGGTCGGAAAGTCAGACTACCTGCACGCAGTCCATGTGAATGAAGCCAATGCGATGGTGGGAGAAATCCTGCCTGTTCGCATTACGGCAAGCTCTACGAACTCGCTTGCAGGGGCGCGCGCGGACTGAGGTCTTGATATTGCGCTGACATGGGCCACTTATTTCTTCAGACAACCATGAAATGAAGGGATTAAGGCTGTGTCCGACCTGCCACTTGATGGCGAGATCGATCAACTTCCGGCAAAGGTCACGGCGCGTGTCGCCGAGCTTGCACGGCGTGCCAGCCGTGCCGAGGGACCGGTCATGACTGCTTTGAATGCTTTCGGCGGGCGGATCGAGAGTTGGGTTGCGCATTTGCCGAAGCCCGCCCGGACCGTTCTTGATGACGGGTCGACAAAACTGCTGACGCAACTTTATCGCGGAGCGGCAGGGGCGCAGAAAGTGCTGCCGGATACGGGGCGATTTGGACACCGATTTGCAGCGGCGCTGAGCGGCGCTGCCGGCGGAGCGGCAGGGCTTGCGTCAGCCGCCGTGGAGATGCCAGCGACGGTCATGGTGATGTTCAGTGCCATGCAGAAGGTAGCCGCCGACAATGGTTTCGACCCCCAATCGGAAGAGGTTCGGC
>JBATMT010000102.1:0-7316 GCA_049289975.1 Paracoccaceae bacterium
AGGACCCCCGGCTCGAAGGTGATGGCGAAGGCCATGTCGCGCCAGTTGGCCCAGCGCGGCCAGTTCGCGCTTTCGGGGATGGAGATGGGCCGGGCGTAGCCGTCATTGGCGAGTTTGACCTGCGAATCCATCGCCGAGGAGAATACGAAATCGGCGGTGGCATTGGCCGTGTCGGTCTCCTTTACGACGCGCGCTGTGATCTCGCCGCTGAGAAGGTCGTGGTAGATGACCTTGGTCGAGGGGTGCGATTTCTGGAAGGTGGTGACGAGCGGTTCGGCGAGACGCGCGTCGAGGGTCGAGTAGATGACAAGGTCCTGCGTGGCAGTCTCTGGCGGGGCGAATACCAGTTCCTCGGCCGCCAGCGGCGCCGACAGCATGAAGACAGCCAATACCCAGTGCGCCAATCTCGACATGGCGAAAGGATGCCGGAACGAAGCGGCGTTCACAACAGGGCCAAAACTGCCTAGTCTTTTTCACAGGAGGAGGAATTGCATGCGATTGCTGCTGGCCGAGGATGACCTGCCTTTGGCAGAAACGCTGACCGCGCTTCTGACCGGGGCGGGCTATGCCGTGGACTGCGTGCATGATGGCGCGTCGGCAGAGGCGTTGGCGGCAGCGGAAGCGTTTGATCTGGTGATCCTTGACCTGAACCTGCCGCAACTGGACGGGCTGTCGGTCTTGCGCTCGATGCGGCGGAGGTCGAACGATGCGGCGGTCTTGATCCTGACGGCGCGCGGTGCGCCCGAGGAGCGCGTGCGGGGGCTGGATCTGGGTGCGGATGACTATATGGCCAAGCCTTTCGATGTGGCCGAGTTCGAGGCGCGGGTGCGGTCTATCTTGCGACGGAGGATGGGGCTCAGGTCGTCGGTTGTGTCACTTGGCAAGGTGACATTCGATCTGAAAAGTCGCCAGTTCAGTGCGGCAGGTGCGACCATCGACCTGCCGCCACGCGAGCGGGCCTTGCTGGAACTCTTGTTTCTGCGGGCGGGCAAGGTGGTGACCAAGGAAGCTATAGTCCAGTCGCTGACCTCGCTGGAAGACATCCTGTCGGACAATGCGATCGAGCAATACATCTCGCGGCTTCGGCGCAGGATCGCGCCTTATGGTCTGGCGATGAAGACCGCGCGCGGACTTGGCTATTTCATCGAGCCTGCGGTGGACGAGGCATGAGGCGCTATTCGCTGAGGCGGCGGCTGCTTCTGTGGTTGTTTCTGGCGACCGGGCTTCTGGGGTTGGCGGCCCTGACCGACACATGGTTCGACGCGCAACGCACGGCGCAGGGCGTGTCAGACCGGGTGCTTGCCGGATCAGCGCTGGCGATTGCCGAGAGGGTGAGGCCGGATGCAAGCGGGGCGCTGGCCGTCGACATTCCCTATTCCGCGCTTGAGATGCTGACGTCGACGGCGCAGGATCAGGTATTCTACCGGGTCGACGGGCCAGAGGGTTTTCTGACCGGGTATGAGACGCTGGCTCCTGTCCCCTCAGTGACGCCTTCGACGAACTTTGCTGATGGGACCATCAGCGGCGTTCCGGTCAGGATCGCGACGCTCAAGCGGGAAATCTCGACCGGGCAGACTTCAATCGGCTTTTCTGTCACCGTGGCAGAATCGACGCTGGCGCGGACAGAACTGGCGCGGGCGATACTTCTGAGGTCGGCGGTGAGGCTTCTGGTGCTGGCCTGTGTGGCGGCGCTGATCGTGTGGATTTCGGTGACGCTGGCCTTGCGGCCTCTCAACCGTTTCGGTGAGGCTATCGCCCTGCGGTCGCCAGACGATCTGCGTCCGGTCCGGGGCAACATGCCGGAGGAGGTCGAGGGGCTGGTTGATGCGATCAACAGCTTCATGCAGCGGCTTGATCAGGCGCTGAATGCACTGCGGAATTTTACCGGGAATGCCAGCCACCAGTTGCGGACGCCCTTGGCGACGGTCCGGGCGCAACTGGCGATGGCGATGCGGTCGGGCGACCCGGCCGAACAAAAAGGTGCGGCGGAGAAGGCGGAAAGCGCGCTGGTGCGGGCGGAACGGGTGCTGGCGCAGTTGCTGGTGCTGGCACGGGTCGATGCGGCAACGCGGGATGCGACGCGCCAGCAGACCGATATAGCGGCTTTGGCGCGGGCCATGACCGCCGAGATGGTGCCGGTTGCGGCGCGACGGTCGGTCGATCTGGGGTATGAGGGGCCGGTCAGCGCGATGGCGCTGGCAGAGCCGGTGCTGTTTCAGGAACTTTTGCAAAACCTGATCGACAATGCCGTGCGCTATTCTGGCGCGGGGGCGCAGGTGACGGTGCGGATTGCGGCGGCCGGGACGTCTTGCACGATGGAAGTCGAGGACAACGGGCCGGGGCTGCCGCAAGGCCAGATCGAAGCGTTCGAGAACAAATCGCCCGAGCGACGCCATGCGCCCGGCAATCCCGGCCAAAACTCGGGGCTGGGTCTTGGTCTGGCGATTGTGCGAGAGATTGCCGCGCTGATGGAGGCGGAGGTTCACATCGCGGTGCCGGAGGTGGGCGGCGGTACACTGATAAGGGTCAGGTTCGACGCGGGTTGATTGCGCAGAAAAGGTTTGGGGCTGGTTGGCACGGTGCCAGAAATGAAGACGCCCCGTCCGGCGGGACGAGGCGTTTTCTCCACATCGAGGTACTTGCACACACTCGCGGTAATTGCCGCGTGGAACTCAAAAAACCTAACACAACAATCCTTGGGTCGACGATCCCGGCGACAGGGATCAGCAAGGGAAATTCCTGCACATCCGACCTAAGTCACGTAAGTCCAAATTTCGTATCAGTAGTCGTCCGTTTCAATGACTTCTTTATAGCCCGGGGTTGGGGAAATTTTTAGGCAAAACCGACGACAAATGCCTACCCGAACTGCAATTCATTGTTTCCGATCTTTTTGGGGTTACTAACTTTTGGATAGGTTTTGGGTGTCTCATATGTCGTTTTGCTGCCCGCTTCGGGCATTCGCGGCAAGAAAACGGCAAAGCTGTAGCTAACGTGGGCTGAAGCGGCGGGGTGATTCACCCGATTGTTGACGGATAATGCTACAGCCAATGGTCGCCGGACCGGCCTGCCCTGCCCCGCGCGCCGCCTTTGTTCAGGCGGTGCCTGCCACCTTGGTGGCGGATCGGTGCCTTGCGGTTTTGGCGGGGAGAGGCGCGCCCATATTGGCGCGGATCGTCTCGGCTGTGCGCAGATAGTGGGCGCGCAGAAGATCGGTTGCCGCAACCGTGTCACGCGCCAGCGTGGCGTCTGCCAGTGCGGAATGTTCGGCCTGAATGTCGCGAGATGACAGGCGCGACGAGGCGAGAAGGATCGGGATGCGGTAGCGTTCGTTCGCCATGTAGAGCCGTTCAAAGAAATCGAGTTGCCAGGACGAGCCACAGGCGGCCAGAAGCGCGCGGTGGAAGGCGTGGTGACGGCGCTCAAGTTCCCAGATGTCGGCATCGGCACCAGTGCGCTCTGCCTGAACCTTCAGTGCGTAAAGGGCGGTGACGATGCCACCCGCCCAATCGTCGCCGCCGAGGCGGACCGAGGCGCGCAGGGCCTCGGTTTCAATCAGGAGACGGTTGGCGAGTGCGTCCTCGAAGGCTTCAAGCGACAGCGGCGCAACGCGAAAACCACGAAGCGACTCGGACGTGACCAGCCGTTCGGCCTGAAGGCGGTTCAGCGCCTCGCGCAGCGGCGAAAAGCCCATGCCATAGCGTTCGCTCAACTCGGCCAGCCGGAGAGGGCTGTCGGGCCGGAATGTTCCGCGCACGATGTCATTGCGCAGATTCGCATAGGCCTGTTCGGACAAGGTCATGGGGCATTCCTTTTCTGGGTTCAGACTACCGGATACGCCGGGCGCTGTGCAATCCTGTAATTTTCGAAAATACTGCTTGTTATCGAAAAACGCTTGCCGCATGCTTTTGCGATAACTGCAAGGGAGGCTGCCGTGAGCAAGACGCATGAGAACCACCGCGAGGATGTGATCGGGCGTGCCAATGTCGAGGACACGCCGGAGTTGCTGGCCTATTACGACGAGTTGGACAAATTCCATGCGGGTGCCTTGTGGACGGTGGCCAACAAGATCGAGCCATGGCAGCCGAAAAGCGCCTCGGTGCCGGTTGTCTGGCGCTACAAGGATCTGCGCGACCATGTGCTCCGCTCGATCGATCTGGTGACGCCCGAAAAGGCGGGGCGGCGGGTGATCTACCTGAACAACCCCGGCAGGACCGATTTTTCGGCGGCGGTGGGCTGGATCTATGCGGGTTTGCAGGTGATGAAACCGGGCGAGGTCGCAAGCGCGCATCGCCATTCCGCCAGCGCCATTCGCTTTATCATGGAGGGCAGCGGCGCCTATACGGTGGTGGACGGCCACAAAATGACGCTGGGCGCCAATGACTTCGTGCTGACACCGAACGGCACATGGCATGAGCATGGCGTGGCGGCAGAGGGCACGACCTGCCTGTGGCAAGACGGGCTCGACATTCCGTTCGTCAACGCGATGGAGGCGAACTTTTATGAGGTTCACCCTGATCTGTCGCAGGCGGTGGGCTATGCGGTCGATGACATGACCAAGACGTGGGGCAATCCGGGGCTGACACCAACGGGCGGCGCATGGTCAAAGACCTATAGCCCGATGTTCAAGTATGAATGGCTGCCAACCTATGATGCCTTGCAGAAATATGCGGGATGCACGGATGGCTCGCCGTTCGACGGGGTGATGCTGGAATATGTGAACCCGGTCACCAACGGGCCGGTGATGCAGACGTTGGGCGCGAGCATGCAGATGTTGCGACCGGGCGAACATACCAAAGCGCATCGCCACACCGGGAGCTACCTTTATCACGTTGCCAAGGGCCGGGGTCATTCGATCATCGACGGCAAGCGCTATGACTGGGCCGAGCGCGATATCTTCTGTGTGCCGTCGTGGGCCTGGCATGAGCATGTGAATGATCAGCCGGGCGATGATGCGTGCCTGTTCTGCCTGAGCGATATTCCGGTGATGCGGGCGCTTGGGCTCTACCGCGAACAGGCTTTTGGCGAAAACGGCGGCCAACAGCCGATAGTATAAGGATAAGACATGAAACTTGTGACCTATCGCTCCTCGGTCGAGGCGGCGGCATCGCTTGGTGTGCTGATCGACAATCTGGTGGTGGATGTGCAGGCGCTTGGCACAAGCCTGCAGGAGGAGTTGCCCGACAGCATGTTGGGGCTGATCGATCTGGGCCGGGGCGGTTTATCAGCGCTGCGGGCGTGTCTGGACGAGGCAAATGGCACTTTCGCGCCCGGCGTGGCGACGGCGCTTGCGAATGTGGCGCTGCTGGCGCCCATTCCGCGGCCACGGAAAAACATCTTCGGGATTGGGTTGAACTATGTCGAGCATGTCGCAGAAAGCGCGCGGTCGCTGGACACGGCGAAGGAATTGCCCAAGCAACCGGTGATCTTCTCCAAGCCCCCGACAACGGTTATTGGGCCCGGTCAGGGCATCGAGCACAACGCTAAGATCACGCAGCAGTTGGACTGGGAAGTGGAACTGGCGGTAATCATCGGCACCACGGCGCGGCGTGTGGGCCGGGCGGAGGCGCTGAAGCATGTGTTCGGCTATTCGGTGATGATCGACATATCGGCGCGCGACAACCGGCGGGCAGGACAATGGATCTTTTCGAAGGGGCAAGACACTTACGCGCCTTTTGGCCCCTGCATCGTGACAGCGGACGAGATTCCCGACCCACAGGTGCTGGACCTGTGGCTGACGGTGAATGGCGTCGAAAAGCAGCGGTCGAACACGAGGCACATGCTGTTCAAGGTCGATGAGTTGGTCGCCGACATTTCGTCCGGCATCACGCTTGAGCCGGGGGATATCATCGCCTCGGGGACACCAGATGGCGTGGGGGCGGGTCGGTCCCCGCAGGAGTGGCTGTGGCCGGGCGATGTGGTGGTCGCAACGGTCGAGGGGATCGGGACGATCCGGCATCCGGTGGTCAATGCGACGCCCGAGTAATGGGCGTGCGCCCTGCCCCGCGATCTGCGGCGGCGTGGCAGCATGAGGTTTGATCTGGATAGCGTGGAAACTGCCGTCGCCTACAAGCTTCTGGCGGCGACAGTGATCCCGCGCCCGATTGCTTGGGTGGTGACAAAGGCGAAGGGTGGCGCGGTCAACGCCGCCCCTTACAGTTTTTTCAACGTGATGGGTTCGGCGCCGCCGACCATCGCTTTGGGGCTGATGGCGGACCCGGTCAAAGGTTTCAAGGACACGGCGCAGAACATCGGAGTTCGTGGTCAATCTGGTGCCGGAACGGCTGGTCCGGCAAATGAATCTGACATCTGCCGATGCCCCGCGCGGGGTTGACGAACTGGCCCTTGCGGGCGTTGCCACGACTGCCTCGAGCCATGTCGCCCCACCCCGCATCCGTGAAAGTCCGGTGGCGTTTGAATGTGTGACGCTGTCGTCGGTGGTGACCGGGCCTTGTCAGACCGTGGTGATCGGGCGGGTGTTGAGCATCCATATCGCCGACCGTCATGTCCTGAACCGCGACCGGGGCCATGTCGACACAGACGCGCTTGACCTTGTGGCGCGGAGTTTCGGGTCTGGCTACCTGCGGACGCACGATGGCTTCCAACTTGAGCGACCGACGTGGGCGGGCCTGAGCGCAGAGGAAGAGGCCGCTAAGTCCTGATTCCAGCTTGATTTTCGCCAAAGCAGATATTTTCGAAAATTCTGTTGACAGGTTGGAGGCGTGCGTGAAAGCTTAACTGGAGAGTAAAGAAATTCTCTGACGCGCGAATCGTCAACAGGGAAAATTTTGGGAGGGGCGATGCTGCAAGAACGCATCGAAGGCAAATGGCTGGCCGCCTTTCGTCGTGTCCTGGCGCTGAACGGTATCGGCGCAGGTACGAAGGTGGCGATCATTTCTGAGACCCAGTCGCGGCCGGTGCTGGTGCATCTGTGCGAGTTGGCGGCCTATGACCTTGGCGCCGAGTTCTGCATGATCCAGATGCCGACGCCGCCGCAGTCCGCGCCGGTACCGGTGAAATCCACCGGGACGAGTTGGGCAATACAGGGCAACCGGGCCGTTATCGAAGCGCTGAAGCTGGTCGACATCATCGTCGACTGCACGGTCGAGGGGTTGATCCACGCTCCGGAATGGCCCGAGATCGAGGCGGCAGGACGGACGCGGCTACTGGTCATCACCAACGAACATCCCGAAATACTCGAACGGACCGAACCCAAGGCCGAAGATGGGCCGAAGGTGCAACTGGGCATCCAGATGCTGCGCGACGCAAGCGAGATGCGCGTGACCTCGGCCCTTGGGACCGACCTGCGCGTCGATCTG
>JBATMT010000103.1:0-2283 GCA_049289975.1 Paracoccaceae bacterium
GACCACAACCACGCCTCCCGAACTGGCGAGCGCCTTATCTGTAGGTAAGATCACGTCGGGATTGTGATTGACCACATCCTTGACCTGATCCCACATTGTGCCGCCAGAAACCGTCAGGGCGTCCTTGTGTAAAAGTCCAGCTTCTCCAAGCCGCTTGATGACAACTGGCAGGCCTCCCGCATAGAAGAACTCCTCCATAAGGTATTTGCCTGATGGCATCAGGTTTACAATGGTAGGCACATTACGGCCACAGCGATCCCAGTCATCAAGGGTAAGATCCACGCCTACGCGTCCGGCAATTGCCAGCAAGTGAATGACTGCGTTTGTGGATCCGCCAATGGCACCATTGGTGCGAATCGCGTTTTCAAAGGCGTCCTTCTTCAGCACATCCGATGGCTTTAGGTCGTCCTTGACCATCTGGACAATCCGCCTGCCGGTTAGCTGGGCCATAACACGACGCCGACTGTCAACCGCAGGAATTGCGGCGTTTCCTGAAAGTGCCATTCCTAGCGCTTCTGCCATTGAGGCCATTGTAGAAGCGGTTCCCATTGTATTGCACGATCCCGGCGACCTGCTCATGGATGACTCTGCTTCCATGAACTCTTCTTTCGTCATCTCACCGGCTTTGACCGCCTCCGAAAACTTCCAAAGGTGTGTTCCCGAACCGACCCGCTCGTTTTTGTAGTATCCATTCAGCATCGGACCCCCGGTCACGACGATAGAAGGCAAATCTGTAGAAGCCGCGGCCATCAACAGGCTCGGAGTAGTCTTGTCACACCCCACCATCAGAACGCATCCGTCCATTGGCTGCCCACGCATCGCCTCTTCAACAGCCATGGCCGCTAGGTTTCGGAACATCATCGCAGTCGGTCGGAATGCGGATTCCGACGCACTGAACACCGGTACTTCAACAGGAAAACCTCCTGACTCATAGATGCCGTGCTTCACCCGTTCTGCCAGATCGCGCAGGTGAGCATTGCAAGGTGTCAGTTCAGACCATGTGTTCAGGATACCGATGACCGGGCGACCATCAAACAGGTCGGGTGGAAACCCCTGGTTCTTCATCCAGCCACGGTGGTAGATCGCGTCCTTCGAACTTCCGCCAAACCATTGCTGAGATCTAAGCTTGCGGGGCCACGTTGCTGGTTTGAAGGTCATCTATGTCTCACAGTTGTTTGACAGTGACTGCTCGCGAAAGAGGCGGAGCAACTGCCAATGTGTTCCGCAATGGAAGGCCGAAAGCATCCACCGCAATTTCAAAAACGTCGCCCGCTTGTGTGGCAATTCCTTCGGCAAAACTCAAAGTCGCCGTGCCGAACATATGGACATGCAAATCACCAGGCTGACGGAAAAGGTCATACTTGAAGTGATGGTGCTCGAGATTGGAGAAAGTGTGGGACATATTCACCTCCCCCGATAGAAAGGCTTTCTCGAAGATCACTTCACCATGGCGTATTATCCTGCTGGTTCCCTGAACATCCGCAGGTAGTTCGCCTACCAAAATCTCTGGCCCAAATGAGGCCTCGCGTAACTTAGAATGCGCCAAGTAAAGGTAGTTTATCTTCTCAGTAACATGGTCAGAAAATTCATTGGCGAGCGCCCAACCAACCCGCATTGGCAATCCGTCGGGAGCAATCAAATAGATTCCAGCCAACTCCGGCTCTTCTCCGCCGTCCAAAGCGAAGCCTGGGCTTGTTAAGGCTTTACCGGGAGCAACTGCCGTATGACCATTTCCCTTGTAGAACCATTCTGGCTGGGCCCCGATCTGATGAGCGGCAGGACGGCCGCCTTCCAAGCCCATCCGGAACATCTTCATGCTGTCAGTCAGGCTTTCAGACACGCCGAGTTTCGCATGCATTGCATCTCTCGCTGATGCCGATCCAAGATGCGTTAAGCCTGTTCCTGTCAGATGCATGTGAGTGGGGTCAGGATGGCTGATTGGCAGTGTAAGCCGTCCTTGCTGCGCGATATCGTAGAGGTCGACAGCTTCACCCAAGCCATGCATTGCGACGACATCAGCTAGAGATTTGCCAGCTATAGTTGCTTCAAGCACGAGTTCATATGTGCCCTTCGCATGACGGACAATAGCTGCCTCGGATCCCTCGCGAACCACAACAGCAATCGACCCGTCATTGTTCAAGATCTGCGACAAAAGCATGATGTTTTGCTCTACTTGGATTTATTGTAGACGTCGAAAATCACAGCCGCCAACAACACTAAGCCCTTGATCACCTGCTGGTAGTCGATGCCGATACCCATGATCGACATACCGTTGTTCATGAC
>JBATMT010000104.1:0-11909 GCA_049289975.1 Paracoccaceae bacterium
CTCGACCACGAACTTCAGGTTGTCGCCCGGCATCACCATCTCGGTGCCTTCCGGCAGTTGAACGGTTCCGGTCACGTCGGTCGTGCGGAAGTAGAACTGCGGACGGTAGTTGGCGAAGAACGGCGTGTGACGGCCACCTTCTTCCTTGGTGAGAATGTAGGCTTCGGCTTCGAAGGTCGTGTGCGGGTTGACCGACTTCGGTTTGCACAGAACCTGACCACGCTCGACGCCTTCACGGTCGATGCCGCGCAGCAGAACGCCGACGTTGTCGCCAGCTTCGCCGCGATCGAGCAGCTTGCGGAACATTTCGACGCCGGTGCAGGTCGATTTCTGGGTCGCACGGATGCCGACGATTTCGACTTCGTCACCGACGTTGATCACGCCACGCTCGATACGGCCGGTCACAACGGTGCCACGGCCCGAGATCGAGAACACGTCTTCGATCGGCATCAGGAACGGCTGGTCAACCGGCCGGGCCGGGGTCGGGATGTAGCTGTCGACAGCTTCCATCAGCGCGCGGATCGAATCCTCGCCGATTTCTTTCTGCGTGCCGTTCATTGCATGCAGGGCCGAGCCCTTGATGATCGGAATGTCATCGCCGGGGTAGTCGTAGGACGACAGAAGTTCACGAACTTCCATTTCGACCAGTTCCAGCAGTTCTTCGTCATCAACCTGATCGACCTTGTTCAGGTAGACGACCATATAGGGGATACCCACCTGGCGGCCGAGCAGGATGTGCTCGCGCGTTTGCGGCATCGGGCCATCGGCAGCGTTCACCACGAGAATGGCGCCGTCCATCTGTGCCGCGCCGGTGATCATGTTCTTCACATAGTCAGCGTGGCCGGGGCAGTCGACGTGTGCATAGTGACGGTTCGCCGTCTCGTATTCGACGTGCGCCGTCGAGATCGTGATGCCGCGAGCGCGTTCTTCCGGCGCTGCGTCGATCTGGTCGTAGGCCTTGAACTCGCCGAAATACTTGGTGATCGCCGCCGTCAGCGTGGTCTTGCCGTGGTCAACGTGGCCAATCGTACCAACGTTAACGTGCGGTTTATTCCGTTCAAACTTCGCCTTTGCCATCATGGCCTCCTGTTTCGGATGGCGGGGATGCCCCCGCCCTACTGGTTATGGGTAGGGCGGGGTTCACCCCGCCATCCCGTTATGCGTATTTCTTCTGGATCTCGTCCGAGAGGTTCTGCGGAACGGTGTCATAATGGTCGAACGACATGGAGAAGTTCGCCCGGCCCGATGACATCGAACGCAGGGTATTGATATAGCCGAACATGTTGGCCAGCGGGACCATCGCAGAGATGACATTCGCGTTGCCGCGGGTGTCTTGACCCTGAACCATGCCCCGACGCGAGGTCAGGTCGCCGATGATGCCGCCGGTATATTCTTCCGGGGTCACCACTTCGACTTTCATGATCGGCTCGAGCAGTTTCGCGCCTGCCTTCTTCAGACCTTCGCGCATACCGGCACGAGAGGCGATTTCGAAGGCGAGTACCGAGGAGTCGACGTCGTGGTAGGCGCCGTCAACCAGCGCCACCTTGAAGTCGATAACCGGGAAGCCCGCGAGCGGACCGGAATCCATGACCGACTTGATACCCTTTTCGACACCGGGGATGTATTCCTTGGGCACCGAACCACCGACAACCTTGCTTTCGAAGGAATAGCCTTCGCCCGGCTGTGTCGGGGTGATGATCAGCTTGACGCGGGCAAACTGGCCCGTACCGCCGGTCTGTTTCTTGTGGGTGTAGTCGATCTCGGCTTCGCGCGAGATCGTCTCGCGGTAGGCCACCTGCGGCGCACCGATGTTCGCCTCGACCTTGAACTCGCGACGCATACGGTCGACGAGGATGTCGAGGTGAAGTTCGCCCATGCCCTTCATGATCGTCTGACCCGACTCGAAATCGGTTTCAACGCGGAAGGACGGGTCTTCGGCATCCAGACGTGCCAGAGCGAGGCCCATCTTTTCCTGGTCGGCTTTCGACTTCGGCTCGACTGCGATCTCGATAACCGGAACCGGGAAGGTCATGGTTTCGAGAACCACCGGCTTGGCCGGATCGCAGAGCGTGTCGCCCGTGGTGGTTTCTTTCAGCCCGGCCAGAGCGATGATGTCGCCTGCAAAGGCTTCGTCGATCTCTTCGCGGTTGATGGCGTGCATCATCATCATGCGGCCAACGCGCTCTTTGCGCTCTTTGGTCGCGTTCAGCATCTGGTCGCCCTTCTTGAGCTGGCCAGAGTAGATGCGGGTAAAGGTCAGCGAGCCGACGAAGGGGTCGTTCATGATCTTGAACGCCAGCGCCGAGAACGGCTGGCTGTCATCGGCCGAACGCTCAATGTTCCGGGTTTCGGTCTCGTCGCCCGGAGCAAAGCCCAGATACGGCGGCACGTCGAGCGGATCGGGCAGGAAGTCGATGACGGCGTTGAGCATCGGCTGAACGCCTTTGTTCTTGAACGCCGATCCGGCCAGCATCGGAACGAAGGAAAGCGACAGGCAGCCCTTGCGGATCAGCTTGCGCAGATCTTCGGCCGACGGCTCGTTACCGTCGAGATAGGCTTCCATGGCGACGTCATCTTGCTCGACAGCGAGTTCGAGCATGTTGTTGCGCCACTTTTCGGCCAGTTCCATGAGGTCAGCGCGGATCGGCTGACGGACCCAGGATGCACCCAGATCTTCGCCCTGATAGACCCACTCTTCCATGGTGATCAGGTCGATGATGCCTTCGAGCTTGTCTTCCGCGCCGATCGGCAGGGCAACCGGCATCGGCGTGGCGCCGGTGCGGTCCTTGATCATCTTGACGCAGTTGTAGAAATCGGCGCCGGTCTTGTCCATCTTGTTGACGAACACGATCCGCGGAACCTTGTAACGGTCGGCCTGACGCCAAACGGTCTCGGTTTGCGGTTCGACACCGGCGTTGCCGTCGAGCAGCACCACAGCACCGTCGAGCACCGCCAGCGAACGTTCGACTTCAATGGTGAAGTCAACGTGGCCGGGGGTGTCGATGATGTTGAAGCGGTACTTGTCGTCCGAACGGGTGTCGTTCGAGTCGACGATGCGCTGCCAGAAGGTGGTGGTCGCAGCCGAGGTGATCGTGATGCCACGCTCCTGCTCCTGCTCCATCCAGTCCATCGTCGCGGCGCCATCGTGCACTTCGCCGATCTTGTGGGACTTGCCGGTGTAGTAAAGGATCCGCTCGGTCGTGGTGGTCTTGCCCGCATCGATGTGAGCAATGATACCGAAGTTCCGGTAGCGGTTCAGGGGATATTCGCGTGCCATTTTAGGTCCTCGTGCCGGCCGTATTACCAGCGGTAATGGCTGAACGCTTTGTTCGCGTCGGCCATCTTGTGGGTGTCTTCACGTTTCTTGACAGCAGTCCCGCGCGAGTTCACGGCATCGAGAAGTTCGCCAGCAAGACGCTCTTCCATGGTGTTCTCGTTGCGGTTCTTGGCAGCCGTGATCAGCCAACGGATCGCGAGAGCTTCGCGACGCTCAGGGCGGACTTCGACCGGAACCTGGTAGGTTGCACCACCAACGCGGCGCGAACGTACTTCGAGGGAAGGCTTCACGTTGTCGAGGGCTTCATGGAAGACTTCGATCGGCTGACGCTTCAGCTTGCCCTCGACGCGGTCGAGCGCCGAGTACACGATGGTTTCAGCGACGGACTTCTTGCCGTCAACCATCAGGTTGTTCATGAATTTCGACAGAACCCGGTCGCCGAACTTGGCATCGGGCAGAATTTCGCGCTTTTCAGCGGCGTGACGACGCGACATGGCGCTCTCTCCTTATTTCGGACGCTTGGCGCCGTATTTCGAACGACGCTGACGACGATCTTTAACGCCCTGGGTATCCAGAACACCGCGAAGGATGTGGTAACGGACACCCGGAAGGTCTTTCACCCGGCCGCCACGGATCAGGACAACGGAGTGTTCCTGAAGGTTGTGCTTTTCACCGGGGATGTAGCTGATGACTTCGAAGCCGTTGGTCAGGCGCACTTTGGCGACCTTACGCATAGCGGAGTTCGGCTTCTTCGGCGTCGTCGTATAGACGCGCGTACAGACGCCGCGCTTCTGCGGGCATGATTCCAAGTGCTGCGACTTGGACTTTCTTACGTTTGCTTCCCGCGGCTTGCGGATCAGCTGTTGGATCGTCGGCATTAATCTCGCCCTATTTTGCAACCCGTTCAACGTGCGCTCGTCAACGCCGTTTCCGGGGGCTTTCGCTCATGTCGTGCCTCGCGCGTCCGCAAAACACCAAAACCGCATGCGTCCCCTTCGCGGAGACGACGCGGTGGAATTCCAGAGGATCGAAGCTTGCGCCTGGATCTTGACCACTTCAGTTTTGATACCCAAGCCCCGAGGGTTTTCCCGCAGCCCAAGTGCGCGCCGTATAGGGGGAGTCGCGGGGCTTGTCAACAACACCCCCGGGCGGGTTCAGGCCGGATCGTCCTTGCGCAGAAGCGGCCGGAGAAGGAGCGCGATGACCAGCATGAACAGCACCGCGAAGACCGCATCAGAGAGAAAATGTCGCCCTGATGTGATGCGCTGAAGCGAGACCACAACGGGTAGGAGCAGCGCAATAACAGTCCAGACCATTGCCACGACCTTGCCCGCCGCCCGTTCGATGCCTCTGCGCAAGAGGATCATGCAGATTGCGGTGACGGCGGTCCCCGAAACCTCACCCGAGACGAAAGAACAATTCGCCAGACACTGGTCGGAGGGCAGCCAGAACGGTGTGAACTGATGTGCGCCGCCGAAGTCGGCAACATCAGCCGGGCGGGCGCGGCCCCAGTAGCCTTTCAGCAGGCGGTTCGACAGGAGCACCGGGCCCAGAAGGAACAGGGTCAGCATATAGGTGGCTGTCCATCTGCCGATCCCAAAGAGGAGACGCCGTGAGGTCAGGGCAACGAGCAGGGCGGCCAGTGCCAGAAGGAACATCGCGTCGGACAGCCACCATGCCATGCTGCGCAAAAGCTCGACCCGTGGGTTATTGGCGGCAATGAAGCCATGCGCGCCGTAGAAGGCTGTCGATACCGCCATGTCGATCTGCGGAAAGAGGGAAAAGAGCAGCGCCGATATGGCAAGTGCAACAGCGAGGGCGATAGAGGCGCGGTCCATCTTACGGCGCTCCGATCGTGCAGCCGGTGGGCAGGATGTAGGCCCCGATGTCGTATTTGGCGTAGGCGCCGCCTGTGGTGTCGAAGGTCGTGACTGGCTCGACCGGCTTGCCCGCGCAGGTGGGTGCGGCGGTCAGGACAAAGAGCGTTGGACCAGCGTCGTCGGGATAAGCGTACATCTGTTCATAATAGTTGTGCGGCCTGCCGACTGGGCGCGGCGCGTAGAAGTTGAGGCTTGCGTCGGCGCCGGTATAGAAAAGGTCTGCGAGCATGTCTCGGTCAGCGACAAAGACTGCCCCTGCCCCATTGGCTTTCGCCGCCTGAATGACCTGACGGCTGAGGTCGGCGCGGCCAAGGTAGCGCTTCAGAAGTGGCGCGCCGTTGCGCTCTGGCGCGGGGGCGATGGTGGTGAGGACAGGGATTGCCACGGCGATGACGGCCGCGATGGCGAGCGACGCTGAAAGCAGCCTTGGGTAGCGGCCGATCAGCCAGGATACGGCGACGAGCACGCCGGGGAAGTAGGTTGCGACAGCCCAGTTGGCGTAGGCTTTCGACAGGAACGCCTGAACGGTGACGATGGCGAGGACCGGCAACGCAAAGGCCAGAAGTGCGCGCTGATTGTCGGAGAGCTTGCTGCGGACAAGGGACAAGAGAAGCGCCGCAAAGAGGACCGGCCCCACGACAGCAAACTGCCCGACGATGAATTCGAGCATCCGCGAAAGGCTGAGGGAAGATGTCGTGTCGTCCTCTCTCACCCAGCCGACATTATCCATTGTATGGCTGACTGTAGTCAGGTCGTGGGTCAGGTTCCAAACCACGTTGGGCGAAATGGTCAGTGCGAAGGCCAGCAGGAATAGCGCAAGGTTGCGCCAACCGATCCGCAGGGCGGGTACAAGGATTGCAGCGAGGGCGGCCCCAAGCAGGAAGTAGACGGCGGCGTACTTGGCAAGGAAGGCTGCGCCGATGGTGACACCTGCGAGAAAGGCAAAGGCCGGGCGGCGGGTTTCCGACAGGGCGAACCAGAAGTAAAGTGCAGCCGCATAGCAGGGCGCCATGATCGTATCGGTCGACATGAGCAGGCTGCCGACCGTGGCAAAGGGCACGGTGACGTAAGAGAGTCCCGTCCAGAAGGCGGCACGCGGCCCGAACTGGCGGTTGGCCAGCGCGGCAAGGATCAGGGCGGTTGCGGCATGGAGGACGGCTCCGGGCGCGCGCACCCAGAATGGGCTGTCGCTGCCCGCGAGATCGGTTACAGCGCGGATCACCCAGCCGATCAGCGGCGGCTTGGAATAATAGCCAAAATCGAGGTTCTGGCCCCAGAGCCAATACTGGCTTTCATCGACGAACAGATCGGTACGGTTGAATGCCAACAGCACGAGCCGCGCCGCCGTGATGGCTGCGACGAGGATCAGCGTCCGGGCAAACCAGTTGCCGCTCTCAGAGAGCCTGCTCACGCCGCGCCTTGTAGATGAGCCAGAGGTTGCGGGAATAGATCAAGACGCCGGGCAATTGGCCCAGGATGATCACTGGGTCAACCTTGTGGATGCCGTAGAGCAGAACGATGAATCCACCGACGATCGAGAAGTACCAGAAGGCCACCGGCACGACCGACCGGCCCGCCTTTTCGGAGGCCAGCCACTGGACAATGAAGCGCCCGGTGAACATGAGCTGGCCAAAAAGGCCAAAGCTGATCCACATCAGGTCACGCGGCGTGTCCGCGTGGAGCATGGACATCAGTTGATACATGGCAGGCTCCTAGGTCCTGGGGGCGCCGACCTCGGTCGGGCGGGCCTTCTTGCGGCGGCGGATGAGCCACATGACGCCAAAGAGGTCAACTGCGCCAACGAGACCTCGCTGAAAGTTGTTGTAGTTCGAGCGGCCGGCGCCGCGCGGGCGGTGGCTGACATCGACATGGCGCACTTCCCAGCCATCGCGGGTGAACAGAGCGGGCAGATAGCGGTGCATGTGGTCGAAGTAGGGAAGCGCGAGAAAGGCTTCGCGCCGGAAGCCCTTGAGCCCGCAGCCGGTGTCGCGGGTGCCGTCCTTGAGCATCCAGCCACGCAGCGCGTTGGCGAATTTCGACGCAAGACGCTTGGACAGGGTATCGCGGCGGCCGACACGCTGCCCGGCGACGATGCCGACTTTTTCGGAGCCGGGCGCAAGAAGCGGGCGGAAAAGCTTGGGCAATTCTTCGGGCGGGTTCTGCCCGTCGCCGTCGAGCGTGCAGACGATTGTGCCGCGGGCCACGCCCACACCGCTATGGACGGCGGCGCTTTGTCCGGCGGAGCGTTCATGACGAACTAGTCGCAGGTGGGGCCGCGTCTCCATCAGGTGCTGCACCGTGGCGGCGGTCGCATCAGTCGAGGCATCATCGACGACGATGACTTCGTGATCGGTCTCGGGCGCGCACGCCTTGTCGATATCAGCCAAAAGCTGAGCGATGTTGTCCGCCTCGTTCTTGGCGGGGATCACGATGGATACGGTGACCATGTGCGGCCTTCGCCTGACTGACTGCTCTTGGATTCGTGCTACTGCACCGCCCCCGTCTTGTAAATCCGTGACGGTCCGGGATCGGGCACCCTATATCTGACGTTCAGGCCGGATTTTGCGCGATACGTGACAAACGGCGTTCGCGTTGAAATGTATAAATGCCGGTTGCCACGACGATAGCGCTGCCGATCAGGGTATAGTTGTCAGGGAACTGGCCAAAGGCGACCCAGCCAAGAATGATGGCAGCGACCAGCGATGTGTAGCGGAATGGCGCGACAACGGCGATGTCGCCGACACGCATGGCCGAAATCACCGTGAGATAACCCACTATAAGGAATGTCGCGGCCATAAGGGTCAGCAGGGCCTGTCTGACGGTCGGGATGGCGAACTCGGTGAAGGGCAGGAACACGATGGCCGAAACGGTCACGGACAGTGCGGCAAGGACGGCAACGAGAGTTGATGGCACCTCACGCGAGATGCGGCGGGTCGACAGGTCGCGGACGATGACGCACAACATGGAGATGATGCCAAGGACCGACCAGCGGTCAAAGCCGTCGCCTCCCGGCCGGATGATCAGCATGACGCCAAGAAAGCCGATGGTGATGGCCGACATGCGACGCCAGCCGATCTTGTCGCCAAGCACAAGTGCGGCGGCAAGGGTCACGCCGAGTGGCAGAAACTGGAGAATGGCCGACAGATTGGCCAGTGGCATGTGTTTGAGTGCCAGAATGAACGTCAGTGTGCTTGCCACCTCCATCGTGACACGCCAGCTGATCCAGCGCCGGTCTGGTTTTGGAACAGGCAGGCGGAAGGCGCCGTTGCGCAGGGCGATGACGCAAAGCGCCAGCGTCGTGAGGGTGCCACGGATCGCAATGGCCTCGAACGAGGGGAAATCCGCTGTGACAGCCTTCATGCAGGCATCATTCACCGTGAAGGCGATCATCGCGACCACCATCAGGAGCGAGCCGCGCAAATTGTCGGAAAGTGCCATTTCTGCCTGCTTTGCGCCGACCTGCGTGGTGGCGATCTGTCCCTTGCGGCGCAGGTAAGACTGATTGTCGGGGAGTTGCAATGGCAGGCGTTCATCAATCCCCTGCCCTATGGCTTGAATTTCCTGACGCTCCGGCGTATTTGCCCCAAGTCGCAGTCAGAAGTCGAAAGCAATCAGCATGGCCAATCCCCTTCAGTTCCTCCAGCAGGTTCGCTCCGAAGTGGGCAAGGTCGTGTGGCCGTCGCGCCGCGAAGTGATGCTGACGACGATCATGGTGTTCATCATGGCGGCGCTGACATCGGTGTTTTTTGCACTTGTCGACCTGATCATTCGCACGGGTCTGCAGGCTGTTCTGGGTATGGCCAGTTAAGGCCGAAAGCCCAATCGGCTGCTTGAATTCCACGGGGTTCGGCGCTAGACGGGCGTAACTTTTCCGGCAATGGCGCGCAGCGATTCGGCATGCGCGCTGTTTTTTGTTCGGGATCTGGTGGGTCAACCCACTGAAAAATTGGAATTTTCGGCGGCTTGCCGTCGGCTGAGCGAGGTTTGGGGCAGATGGCAAAGCGGTGGTATTCGGTGAGCGTACTCTCGAACTTCGAGAAGAAAATCGCCGAACAGATCAAGCATGCCGTGGCCGAGAAGGGCCTCGAAGACGAAATCGACGAAGTTCTGGTGCCGACCGAAGAGGTTCTGGAAATTCGTCGCGGCAAGAAAGTCACGTCCGAGCGTCGTTTCATGCCGGGCTATGTGCTGGTCCACATGGACATGACCGACCGCGGCTATCACCTGATCACCTCGATCAACCGCGTGACGGGCTTCCTTGGGCCGCAGGGCAAACCGATGCCGATGCGTGATGCCGAAGTGAACGGCATCCTGAAGCGCGCCGAAGAAGGCCAGGAAGCACCGCGCAACCTGATCCGCTTCGAGATCGGCGAGAATGTCAAAGTTGCTGACGGTCCGTTCGAGGGCTTCAGCGGAATGGTCGAAGAAGTGGACGAGGCGCACAACCGCCTCAAGGTCACGGTTTCGATCTTCGGGCGTCCGACGCCTGTGGAACTGGAATTCACGCAGGTGTCCAAGGGCAACTGACGTGTGAACCGTGGGAGGCGAGGGCAAGTCCCGGACCGCACCACTAAGCAGTGCTTTCGGGCACATGTGATGAAGGAGAGGGCCAAATGGCCAAGAAGGTAATGGGCAGCCTCAAGCTGCAAGTCAAGGCGGGGCAGGCCAACCCATCCCCGCCGATCGGTCCGGCGCTGGGTCAGCGCGGGATCAACATCATGGAATTCTGCAAGGCCTTCAACGCGAAGACCCAGGAGATGGAGCCCGGTTCGCCCGTTCCGGTCATCATCACCTACTACGCCGACAAGTCCTTCAGCTTCGAGATGAAGACGGCTCCGGCTTCGTTCTTCCTGAAGAAGGCCGCTGGCCTGAAGCCGGTGGGCAAGCGTAACCGTCCGAAGGGTTCGGTCAAGCCGGGCCGCGAAGTCGCGGGTTCGGTCACCGTCGCCCAAGTGCGTCAGATCGCCGAAGCCAAGATGAAAGACCTTTCTGCGAACGATATCGAAGCCGCGATGAAGATCATCCTCGGCTCGGCCCGTTCCATCGGCATCGAGGTGAAGGGTTAATCATGGCGAAGCTCGGTAAACGTACCAAAGCGGCCAACGCCGCATTTGATGGCAAGTCGAACCTGACGGTCGAAGATGCCGTGAAACTGATCAAGGGCGCAGCGTCGGCAAAGTTCGACGAAACGCTTGAAATCGCTATGAACCTCGGTGTTGACCCGCGTCACGCCGACCAGATGGTCCGCGGCGTCGTGACCCTGCCGAACGGCACGGGCAAGACGGTTCGCGTGGCGGTTTTCGCCCGTGGCGCCAAGGCTGACGAAGCCAAGGCCGCCGGTGCGGACATCGTCGGTGCTGAAGACCTGATGGAGACGATCCAGCAGGGCAAGATCGAGTTCGATCGTTGCATCGCGACCCCGGACATGATGCCGCTCGTCGGCCGTCTGGGCAAGATCCTCGGCCCGCGCAACCTGATGCCGAACCCGAAAGTCGGCACGGTGACGATGGACGTGAAAGGTGCTGTCGACGCTGCCAAAGGCGGCGAAGTGCAGTTCAAGGTCGAAAAGGCCGGTGTCATCCATGCCGGTATCGGCAAGGTGTCGTTCAGCGAAGACAAGCTCGCCCAGAACGTCCGCGCCTTTGTAGATGCCGTCAGCCGCGCCAAGCCCTCGGGGGCGAAAGGTGCCTATCTGAAGAAAGTTTCACTTTCTTCGACGATGGGTCCGGGCGTGTCGCTGGATCTGGCTTCGACCTCGGCCAACTGAGGCAAGGTGGGCGGATAGCCCACCCCATGAAATTCACTGGGCCTTAGGGTCCGGCGAATGACGGGGCCGGAAACGGCCACGTCCTGTCCGAGACGGAGGGTGAGCCCCAATCTGATTGGTGCTCTTAATTGCCTTCCTGAGATGGGGAACGAGACAGATTTACCGGGGCACAGCCTCGGGCGGTCATGGCCTCGGGACCATCACGGACCCGAACGCCCCCAGACGATCGGGGGCAAATGAGAGCCGGGGGGAAACCCCCACACTTGGAGTGAAACCGTGGATAGAGCACAAAAAGAGAAAATGGTCGATGAACTCGGCCAGATCTTTGAAAGCTCTGGCGTTGTGGTGGTTGCCCACTACGAAGGCATGACGGTTGCTCAAATGCAGGACCTGCGCGCATCCATGCGTGAAGCGGGTGGGTCCGTCCGCGTCGCCAAGAACAAGCTCGCCAAGATCGCCCTGGAAGGCAAGCCCTGCGCAAGCATCGGCAATCTTCTGACGGGCATGACCGTATTGGCCTATTCCGAGGACCCCGTGGCAGCTGCCAAGGTCGCGGAAAAGTACGCCAAGGCAAACGACAAGTTCGTTATCCTTGGTGGTGCGATGGGCAATGCGGCTCTGGACCAGGCCGGTGTGAAAGCTGTGGCCTCGATGCCGTCGCGTGAAGAGCTTATCGCTCAGATCGTGTCTTGCATCGGTGCACCTGCATCGAACATCGCCGGGGCTATTGGCGCGCCTGCTTCGAACATCGCGGGCATCCTCTCTACGATCGAGGAGCGCGCTGCGGCGTGAGCAACATGTAGCCTTCGTGGGGTTGTTACCCTGACGTTGGAACCCTAACTTAGAACGGAACAGAGAAATGGCTGATCTGAACAAACTCGCCGAAGAAATCGTGGGTCTGACCCTTCTTCAGGCACAAGAACTGAAAACCATCCTGAAGGACAAGTATGGCATCGAGCCGGCAGCCGGTGGCGCCGTCATGATG
>JBATMT010000105.1:0-8244 GCA_049289975.1 Paracoccaceae bacterium
GGCAAAGGGGATACAGAAAGCCGAGTGCGCGAGGATCAGATAGCCCAGACCGGAATAACCTGTCATCAGCTTGACCGCTGCAACCACGATCAACAGCGCTACGGCAGTCACGATTTCCGGCACCATCAAGGGCTGGTTGATCATCACATAGATCAGTGTCTGACCGGGGAAGTCCTTCTGCCGCGTTGTCCCCAAGGCGGCCATCGTCGCCACTGTCGTCGAGATCACGGCGCTCAGGCTGGCCACGATCAGCGAAATGATGGTCGCATCCTTCACCTGATCGTTTTGCAGGGCGAGCCTGTACCATTCCAGTGAAAAGCCAGTCCATTCGGACGGGCTGGCCGACGCGTTGAACGAATAGATCACCAGCGTGATGATCGGCAGATAGAGCGCCACAAAGACGATGATCGCTATCGTCGCGAAGCCGGGCAGGCTGGTGACCGAAAAAGCCTTGCCGGACTGCGGTGCGGAGGAGGTCTGCGTGTCAGCCATTGCGCTTCTCCCCGGCCATAGCCTTCACATAGAACAGAAGCGCGATTGTCACGATGATAAGCAGCAGGATCGAGATCGACGCGCCCAGTGGCCAGTTTCGGCCCTGACCGAACTGCAACTCGATGAAATTGCCGATCATCATCAGCTTGCCACCGCCAAGAATGCGCGGCGTGACGTAGGCACCAAGGCAAGGCACAAATACAAGGATCGAGCCCGCGACGATGCCGGGGCTGACGATGGGCAGGATGATCTTGCGCAGGACCTGCAAGCGGCTGGCGTAAAGGTCGTACCCGGCCTCCAGCAGCCGCATGTCGAAGCGGTCAATCGCTGCGAACAGCGGCAGGACCATCAGCGGCAGATAGACATAGACCATCCCGATCAGCACTGCCGTATCTGTGTAGGTGATTTGCAGCGGTGCCGAGATGACGCCCAGCTTGATCAGGCCGGTATTCAGGATGCCTTCGTTGCGGATGATCTGGTTGATGGCAAAGGTGCGGATCAACAGATTGGTCCAGAACGGAATGGTGATCAGGAACAACCAGAAGGCGCGCGCCTTCGGAGGCCGTGTCGCGATGAACCACGCGGTCGGGAACCCGACCATCAGCGTCAGGATCGTCGTCACCAGTGACAGCTTCACCGACCGCCAGAAGATCGCCAGATGCGCGTCCGCAAACTTCAGCGTGTCATCGAAAATGTCACGCTCGACAAAGATCTTGGTCCAGCCGTCGGTCGAAAACTTCCACACGACGTTGCCATATTCGCCCGGCGTCAGGAAGGAATAGACCAGAACGATGAACAGCGGGCCAACGGCCGCAATCAGCAAGATGATGATGGCGGGCATGGACAGAAGCCAACTGCGCCGTACCCGCGCCCCGTCGTCCTGGTCTTCAAGCGTCATGGACATCTGGGTCAGTCCTCCAGCGCCTGAAGAGCGCCGGGGTTTATCGCCAACCCGACAGCCGCGCCCGAAGCAGGCGCATTCGCACTTTCGGACGCCGGCACCCGAACCGTCATCGCCGTTCCATCAGCAAGCGTCAGATGCACATGGCTGTCCTTCCCGAAGTAGACCGAATGATCGACCGTCGCGTGTATCGTCTCGGGCGTACCAGCCGCGACGATGCGCAACTGCTCAGGGCGAATGGTGACTGTCGCCTTGGCCGAGGCACACTTGACCGGCACTGACAAACCGCCCGGCAACTGCGCCTTGCCATCGCGGATCGTCACCTCAAGGAAGTTCGTCTCGCCGATGAAGTCCGCCACGAACCGGTTGACCGGATGGGTGTAGATGTCTTTCGGCGCGCCGATCTGCTGGATGTGCCCACCCGCCATCACACCGATGCGGTCCGACATGGTCAGTGCTTCTTCCTGATCATGGGTCACGAAGACAAAGGTGATCCCCGTCTCGCGTTGCAGGCGCTTCAGTTCGGTCTGCATTTCCTTGCGCAGTTTCAGGTCCAGCGCCGAGAGCGGCTCATCAAGGAGCAGCACTTTCGGTTGCGGCGCCAACGCCCGCGCCAGAGCAACCCGCTGTTGCTGTCCGCCCGACAGTTGGCTGGTCTTGCGGCCCGCCATCGCCTCGAGTTTGACCAGCGCCAGCATCTTTGCCGTCCGCGCCGCGACTTCTGAGGCAGGCTTGCCCTGCATCTGCAATCCAAAGCCGATATTCTGCGCAACCGTCAGGTGCGGGAAAAGCGCATAGCTCTGAAACACCGTGTTGACCGGCCGCTGGTTCGGGGGCAGGCGGGTGATGTCCTGTCCATCGAGCAAGATCTGTCCCGAGGTCGGTGACTCGAACCCGGCGATCATCCGCAACAGCGTTGTCTTGCCGCAGCCCGAAGGGCCAAGAAGCGTAAAGAATTCGCCTTTGTGAATTTGGACGGATACATTGTCCAACGCTTTCACGACAGCATCACCTTGACCAAAGTGCTTGGATACGCTGCGTCCCTCAACGGCTACATCAACCACGTCTGCTCCTTCGGATGCCTGTCGTATGCTTTGTTTGATCATATTCTTGCGCAAAGGGCAGTTGCAACGATTTGTT
The DNA here is from genome assembly GCA_049289975.1 of Paracoccaceae bacterium. GTDB lineage: Bacteria > Pseudomonadota > Alphaproteobacteria > Rhodobacterales > Rhodobacteraceae > TMP-24. The sequence goes on from JBATMT010000105.1 coordinate 2,534, forward strand.
TGTGCGCGCCGCCATTCGCCTAGCCCGACGGCAGATGCGGTCGTCGATCAAACCATGGCGCTGCTTTTTCAAGCTGGGCGCAAAGCGCGATCAATTCCTCGTCTGCGCCGAACGGTGCGGCCAGATGGATGCCAATCGGCAAGCCGTCATCCGACCAGTGCAGCGGGACTGACGCCGCCGGTTGGCCCGAGGCATTGAACACCGCGCAGAAGGGCGAATAGTCGAACACCATGCCGGGGCCGGTGCGGAAATTCACATAGTCATCGGTATTGTGGCTGAACCGCCCGACCTTTGCCGGAGGCTCGGCCAGCGTTGCCGACAACAGGATGTCCCACGGCTGAAAGAAGGCGGCCATCTCGCGCCCGAAAGCATGGATCTTGCCAACTGCTTCCAGATAGTCCGCCCCCGACAGGCTGTCGGCGTATTTCATCGCGCCTCTGGCTACGCCCTCGACATCGTCGGGCTGAAGGGGCCTGCCGCGCGCTGCAAGCGACTTGCGCACCGAAAGCGCCGTCCCGCAGGCAACGATCTTTGTCCAGGCCCGCATCATGCCCTTCACATCCGCCGTCGGTCGGGCTGGCTCGACATGGTGGCCCAGCCCCTCGAGGAGTTTCGCCGCACGAAGGACGGCGGTGCGACATTCCTCATGGATCGGCTCGCCCGTGAATGCCGTGTCGCAGACGGCGATCTTCAGGCGCCGCGGCGGGCGCCCGATGGCCACAGAATGACCTTCGACAAGGGGAGGGGCGCAGTAGGGCGCGCCGAGGTCTGGCCCCGCACAAGCATCAAGAAACACAGCCGTATCGCGGACGGTCCGGGTCAGAAAACCGTCAATCGCCATTCCGGCCCAGCCTTCGCCGACGTAAGGGCCATCAGGCAGCCGGGCGCGCGTTGGCTTGAAGCCGAAGAGCCCGCAACAAGAGGCCGGGATCCGCACCGATCCCCCGCCGTCCGACCCATGCGCTGCCGGTACAATCCCCGCTGCAACCGCAGCACCCGACCCGCCCGACGATCCGCCCGAGGTCCGGTCCAAATTCCAAGGATTGCGCGTGGGACCACCATAGACCGCAGATTCCGTCGCCGGGCCGACCCCGCCCTCGGGTGAAGTCGTGCGGCCGAAAGTGACAACGCCGGTGTCGCGGATACGTTCGTAGATCGCGCTGTCGACCGGGTAGACAGTATTTGCCAGCAGCCGTGACCCGTTATGCGAGGGAAAGTCCACCGCCTCGCAGCCAAGATCCTTCAGAAGAAACGGCACGCCCCGGAACGGGCCTTCCGGCAATCCCCGCCGAATGGCATCACGCGCCTTTGCCTCTTGCAGCAGGACCACGGCGTTCAGCTTGTCGTTGCATTGCATCGCGCGTTCGAGCGCCGCATCGAGCAATACGTCAGGCGACACGTCGCCAATCGCGACCAACGCTGCAAGCCCTGTGGCGTCATATGCATCGTAATCGACCAAGGCGGCCTCCAGCATGACATTTTACATGTTGTGCATTCTCATCGCCCTGCGCCCATCTTGTTTGCGACACTTGCAGGAAAAAGCGACGAAAATCTTCGGCAATTCGCCGTTACCTCGCAACGCACATCATCCACATCTTTCGTAAATAGATTTTTAGTTACAATTGCTTAATGCTCGACAAGATCTTGCTGTCTTCTGGTTCAGGTCGGCTCGGCTCCCCGGCAGCCCTTGCAGCCCCCGGTCCGCACCACTAAGACTCAGCAAACGACAGTTGGAATGATCACCGCACGACAGGCACAGCGACAGGCAGGCAATATGAGAGACCCGATCGATACCTACATGAACACACTGGTCCCGATGGTTGTCGAACAGACCTCCAGAGGCGAACGTGCCTATGACATCTACTCCCGCCTTCTCAAGGAGCGGATCATCTTTCTTGCCGGTCCCGTGCACGACGGGCTTTCGACGCTGATCTGCGCGCAGTTGCTTTTCCTCGAAGCGGAGAATCCGTCGAAGGAAATCGCGATGTACATCAACTCGCCCGGTGGTGTCGTAACCTCCGGCCTGTCGATCTACGACACGATGCAGTACATCAAGCCGAAGGTCTCGACGCTGGTGATCGGGCAGGCGGCCTCGATGGGCTCGCTCCTGCTGACGGCCGGCGAAAAGGGCATGCGCTTCTCGCTCCCGAACAGCCGCATCATGGTGCACCAGCCCTCGGGCGGCTATCAGGGTCAGGCGACGGATATCATGATCCATGCGCAAGAAACCCAGAAGCTCAAGGATCGCCTCAACCAGATCTACGTCAAGCACACCGGCCAGACGCTGAAGAAGGTCGAAGCGGCACTTGAGCGCGACAACTTCATGTCCGCGGAAGATGCCAAGGAATGGGGCCTGATCGACGAGATTCTGGAAAGCAGACCAAAGGCCGACGAGGCTGGCAAGTAAGCCTCGGTGCAGGCGGATTTTTGAATTGTGATGATCACGGTGCTGCCCTAATCTTGACAAAAGGGCAGCCCTAAATATCCCGCAAGGGCAGGCCGCAGAGGACGACGATGGCGACAAACACAAGCGGCGACAGCAAGAACACCCTGTACTGCTCTTTCTGCGGAAAAAGCCAGCACGAGGTTCGCAAGCTGATTGCTGGTCCGACAGTTTTCATCTGTGATGAATGTGTCGAACTTTGCATGGACATCATCCGCGAAGAAACCAAGTCTTCCGGGCTGAAATCCGCAGATGGCGTGCCGACACCGCGCGACATCTGCAAGGTTCTCGATGATTATGTGATCGGTCAGGAACACGCCAAACGCGTGCTTTCGGTGGCGGTTCACAACCACTACAAACGGTTGAACCACGCATCGAAAACCTCCGACATCGAACTGTCGAAATCGAACATCCTGCTGATTGGCCCGACGGGCTGCGGCAAGACGCTGCTGGCCCAGACGCTGGCACGCATTCTTGACGTGCCGTTCACCATGGCTGATGCGACCACGCTGACCGAAGCCGGCTATGTCGGCGAGGATGTGGAAAACATCATCCTGAAGCTCCTTCAGGCATCGGAATACAACGTCGAACGCGCGCAGCGCGGCATCGTCTATATTGACGAAGTCGACAAGATCACGCGCAAGTCCGACAACCCCTCGATCACCCGTGACGTGTCGGGCGAGGGTGTGCAGCAAGCGCTTCTGAAGATCATGGAAGGCACGGTTGCATCGGTTCCGCCGCAGGGCGGCCGCAAGCATCCCCAGCAGGAATTCCTGCAAGTCGACACCACCAACATTCTCTTCATCTGCGGCGGCGCGTTTGCCGGGCTGGAGAAAATCATCGCGCAGCGCGGCAAGGGTTCGGGTATCGGCTTCGGTGCCGAGGTCAAAGACCCGGAGTCGCGCGGTGTCGGCGAACTGTTCAAGGAACTGGAGCCTGAAGACCTGCTGAAATTCGGACTCATCCCCGAATTCGTTGGCCGCCTTCCGGTCATCGCCACGCTGACCGATCTGGACGAAGCCGCTCTGGTGACGATCCTGACCGAACCGAAGAACGCGCTCGTCAAACAGTACCAGCGCCTCTTCGACATCGAAGGCGTGAAACTGACCTTCACCTCCGACGCCCTCGTGGCCATTGCCCGCCGCGCGATCAAACGCAAGACCGGTGCACGCGGCCTGCGCTCGATCATGGAGGACATCTTGCTCGACACGATGTTCGAACTGCCCGGCATGAGCAGCGTCTCGGAAGTCGTGGTGAACAACGAAGCGGTGGATGCCGATGGCGCACAGCCACTTATCATCCACGCAGAGCCCAAGAAAGAAGCTGCCTCGGCGCGCTAGGTGAGCGTCAAGGCACTGACCTCAAGAAACGCGGTCCCTCGGGGCCGCGTTTTGCGTTGAGGTAAGGGAAACCCGACTTGTTGGGCGAGGGGGTGTGACGTAGTCTCCCTTCATTACCTAACGTAAACCTTTCGAAACTCCCGAACCATTTGAACTGAACTTTCATCGGAGGCTTTGATGCCTTTGCGATCCCTGTACGAACGCATCTTGCAGACATTCGCGTTCGAGCTTGGTGGCTTGTTAGTAGCGTCTCCGCTTTACGCGACAGTATTTGGTATGACCGCGGGGGACAGTATCACCTTGATGGCGATACTGTCCCTTGCGGTCGTCGTGTGGACGCCGCTGCACAACACCTTCTTCGACGTGCTGGATTACCGTCATAGCGGCAGAGTGGCCAGCAACCGCCCGCACCGCCTGCGCATTCTTCAGGCGACATCGCTGCAAGTCACCTCCACCATCGTCACTCTGCCGATCATCATGTCCGCTGGCGGCCACAGCCTGATGGCGGCCGTTCAGGTCGACCTGATGTTGACCGGGATGTGGGTGGCCTATGCATACCTGTTCTATTAGGTCTATGACTGCCTGTGGCCAATCCCCGTATGCCCGCCGTGGCGCTCGCGCCGCCTGGCGCGCCCTGTGCCGCCCTACCTGCTGGCGCCCGCGTTCCGCGTTGAACCGCCGCCCAACCTCGGTCAGACGCACTCACATGCGGAAATGCTTGGCCAGCTTCAGCCCCTGACCCTGATAGTTGGAACTGAGACTGCTGCCATAGAGCTTCGCGGGCCGCGACTGCATCCGCTCGAACACCAGTCTGCCGACGATCTGACGGTCCTCCAGAACGAACGGCGCCTCGTGACAGCGGACTTCCAGAACCCCGCGCGATCCTTTGCCCCCTGCCGATGCATGGCCAAAGCCCGGATCGAAGAAGCCCGCGTAATGCACGCGGAACTCGCCGACCATTGCCACATAGGGTGCCATCTCGGCAGCGTAGTCCGGCGGGATCGTTACAGCCTCGCGGCTGACCAGAATGTAGAACGCCCCCGGATCAAGGATGATGCGCCCCTCGCGCGTGCGGATTTCCTCCCAGAAATCGCCCGGCGCGTAGTGCCCGATCTTGTCGAGATCAATGACGCTCGTATGCGGTTTGGCGCGGTAGCCGACCAGATCGCCGGGGCCGGGCCGCAGATCGACCGAAAACCCCAACCCTTCGGAGATCGTGGGCTGATCGTCGACAAGGCCCTCAACCCCATGCAACGCCAGCAGCTCTGCATCGGAGAGGATGGTCTGGCCGTTGCGGAAGCGTATCTGGTTGATCCGCATACCGGGCCGGACCAGCACGGAAAACGACCGCGGGCAGATTTCGGCATAGAGCGGGCCTGTATAGCCATGCGGAATACGATCGAACTCTACGCCGCCGTCAATGATCGTGCGGGTCAGCAGGTCCAGTCGGCCGGTTGAGCTTTTGGCATTGGCAACGGCTGTGATCTCGGCCGGAAGCGCAAGGTGCTCCATCAGCGGCACGACATAGACGCAGCCCTTTTCCAGAACTGCACCGTCGGTCAGATCAACGCGGTGCATTTCGAACTCGCGGATGCGCTCGGCGACAGTGCGCCCCGCGCCGGTCAGGAAGGATGCGCGCACGCGGTAGGCGACCTTGCCCAACCGCAGATCAAGGCTCGCCGGTTGAATCTGGGCGTCCGCAATCGGGATGTCTGCCGTGATCTGTCCGGCAGCGATCATGCGCTGAAGGGTCTCGTCGGATAGAACTCCGTGGCCGTTCATGCGCCCCTCCAGATAAGCCGACGCCCACTCCGATGAGGGAGTGGGCGTTTGTCGAATTGGTCGGGCCGGTGAGATTCGAACTCACGACCTTCCGCCCCCCAGACGGACGCGCTAACCAGGCTGCGCCACGGCCCGACGCGGCGGTG
>JBATMT010000106.1:0-4511 GCA_049289975.1 Paracoccaceae bacterium
GAAAGGATCAGGCCGCTGTTGGCCATCTGCCGCCGCCGTTCCGCCAGCAGCTCGGTCGCAGGCAGCGCGACGCAGGCCGGGCAGGCAGCAATATTGGCGGTTTCGGCCATCGTCATGGCGTCAGCCCTTCACGAACAGGTCGAGGCGCTGGTGGAAGCGGGTGCCATCGTCGGCGCGTGCTTCCAGAAGGATCATCCACTTGCCGGGGGCGAGATCGACCGGGGCGGTGAAGTCGCTGCCGTTGAAGGCGAACGTCGGCAGGATATCGTTGGCGGCTTCGGTCGTGCGGCCAACAGTTGCTGCGAGGTCGCGGACCTTGACGGGTTGTCCAGACTTGTCGCGGAAGGCGAGCGTCAGGTGGCCCTTGTCGTAGCTTTCAACGAGCGACCAGCCGAGCGCCTTCTGCGCGGCCAGTTCCTTGTCAAAGATCTGGCTGGCGACATAGGAGTTTTCGACTTCGAGACCGGGGAAGGTCGAGACAGCCTTGAAGGCCATATAGACGTTCACGGCGATGATGACGGCGAACGCAGACGCGGTGATGGCAAAGACCTTGCGGCCAGTCAGTTCGCGGGTCATGTCACTGTCCCTTTCCGTTGAAGACCGTGTCGGCATAGACCCGGTCAGTCGCCTGCGTCAGATCAAGCACCCACAGACGGGCCTCGGTGCGGTTTTGCGTTGCCGGTTTGGAGCCCGGCGCCGCCGTGATGTAGACGCGCTGTGTCACGGTGGCATCGGCAGGTACTTCGACCACGGTATTGTCCAGCCCTTCGAGCGAAATAGCCAGAGGTTCGTCAGAGGTGACCGAGATATGGAAGGGCCGCACCTCGCCGTGCTTGTTGTGGAGCCGCACCTCGTAGGAATTGCGGATCGTGCCGTCGGACATGGTGACATAGAGCGGGTTGCGGGTGGGCGTCACGTTCAGGCCGATGGGCGAACGCATGAAGAGCGCGACGACCATGCCGATGCCGACGGCTGACCAGAGCACCGTGTAAAGGATCGTCCGGGGCCGGAAGACGTGCTTCCAGACGTTCTTCGGATGCTCGCCCGCGCGTTCGGCGGGTTCGTCCTTCAGGGCGATGTAGCCGATCAGGCCGTGTGGCTTGCCGATCTTGTCCATGACTTCGTTGCACGCGTCGATGCAGAGCGCGCAGGTGATGCATTCAAGCTGCTGGCCGTTGCGGATGTCGATGCCCATCGGGCAGACGTTTACGCAGGCCATGCAGTCGATGCAGTCGCCCTGGGTCGCTGCAAGCGGATCATCGGCCTTGCGCAGCTTGCCGCGAGGCTCGCCGCGCCAGTCGCGGTAGGCGACGGTCAGCGTATCCTCGTCCATCATCGCGCCCTGAATGCGCGGCCACGGACAGGCGTAGATGCAGATCTGTTCGCGGGCGAAGCCACCGAAGAAGAAGGTGGTGAATGTCAGGACCCCCATCGTGATGTAGGCAACCGGGTGCGCGGTGCCGTGGATCAGGTTCTGGAACAATGTCGGCGCGTCGGTGAAATAGAAAACCCATGCGCCGCCGGTGGCCAGCCCGATCAGCAGCCACACGACCCATTTGAAGATGCGCAGGCGCGCCTTGTGGAAGTCCCATTTCTGGTTCCACAGGCGCACGCGGGCGTTGCGGTCGCCCTCGATCCAGCGTTCGACAAGGATGAACAGGTCGGTCCAGACGGTCTGCGGGCAGGCATAGCCGCACCAGACCCGGCCGAGTGCCGAGGTGAAGAGGAACAGGCCAAGCCCCGCCATGATCAGAAGGCCCGCGACGAAATAGAACTCTTCGGGCCAGATCTCGATCCAGAAGAAGAAGAAACGGCGGTTCGCCATGTCGATCAGGACAGCCTGATCGGGCAGCGAGGGGCCGCGGTCCCAGCGGATCCACGGCACCAGATAGTAGATGCCGAGCGTGACCGCCATGATCACCCATTTCAGGTTGCGGAAGTTGCCTTTCACGCGGCGCGGGAAAATAGGTTCGCGCGCGGCATAAAGTGCCGGAGGGGTATCTGTGGGGCTCATGTGCCTGCCCGTCTTTCTGTTCGCGTTCGCGTCCTTATGCGCAGCTTGCACGCGCGCGACATTGACCTAGGTCAATCGCGGTTGGCTGCGTACAAGGCCAAGGATGCATGATTTCGTCGAAAACCGCAGCGAAATCTCTGCGCCGAAGTGGGGGCAAGGGCCAGTGAGCGAAATGTCACAGGACGCGGGCGGCAGGGGGTCTCAGGCGATGGTCCAGATCTGGACCGTCCAGATTGTGCAATGAAATCAGTGGTATTCGCGAATCTGTTAGGGAGATTTTAACCGTCTCAGAGACTGATTATCGGTTGGAAAAGTTGCGGTTGTCTGCGGGCGTGGCCTGCGAAACAAATGTCCCCGCCAGCAGACAAAATGCGATGGCGCCTGAACGCGGCAGGCTGACTGGTTTTCCGGCACCCAACCGCATTCCCGGACAGCTTTTGACGTGAGTGCAGGACGCAACCGGGCCGGTTGCGCCTGCTGTTGAAATAATGGTCGGGCGGCGCGGCACGGGCGGTCTGGTGTGCGAAGTTCAAAGTGCAGCGCGCGACATGCTGGCGGCCCGGAGCCAGCAAGTTCTGGCGCGCTGCTTTCCGGGACGGCTGTCTGAAAATGACCCGGCGGTCACGGTGCCGCCTCAGGCGGCGCGGCGGCGGCGACCGGCAGTCATGCGGCGACCGTCGCGGATATTCAGGCCAAGAAGGGTGAGGTTGATGGCTCCGGCGACCAGTTCCAAGACCTGCACGGCGTAGAACATGGTGTCGAACGCGCCTGCCTGGGCCTTGGCCGACAGAAAGAGGGCGGAGGGTATGAGGATCAGGACCCCGTTGGCGGCGATGAAAGGCATGCGCTTTCTCTTTGCGCCGATCACGCCTGCCGTGCGGCCTTTGGCCAGTTTGAAGCCAGTTGCTCCTGCCGTGGCCATCGCGGGTACGAGGATGAGAAACCCATAGGGGATGAGCGTCTTGACGGAGACGACGGCCTGTTGGCCAAGGATGAGTTCGGACAGGATGGTCGAGAGCCAGAACGTGGCGATCATCAGGGCGGCAAGGCCGCCAGAGAATTTGTGGACGGTGGGCATCAACTCGCGCTCCATTTGCATAGTATGCTATGTATTATTGCATAGCATACTATGTAATGCAAGTATGCTGCATGGACTTCAATCGCGACACTTCGGCGGGATACCTTGTCAACCACATGGCGCGGCTGTTCGCCCGGCATCTGGAGAACAGGATCAAGCCGCACGGGCTGGCTCTGGGAGCCTTTCCCGCGCTGCTTCATCTGTGGGAAAGGGACGGGCTGACCCAGAAGGAGCTCGTTGACCTGCTTGGCATCGAACAGCCGACGATGGCGGCGACGCTGGCGCGGATGGAACGCGACGGGCTGGTAACGCGGCACAAGGGCGAAGCCGACGGGCGTGTGCAGTTCGTGCGGTTGACAGCACGGGCGCGTGCGCTGCGCGAGGTCGCGGTAGCAGAGGCGTCGGCGGTGAATGAACGGGCGTTGCTTGGCCTTACGCAGCAGGAGCGAGACCTGTTTCTTGAATTGACCCAGCGTGTGATCGCGGCGCTTGAACCGAACGACGAGGATCAGAGCTAGGGCGGAATGGTATGGTCGGGCCTTTGGTCTGGCCTTCGGTTTGGCAGGGCGGCCCGCTTTGACGCCCAAAATCTTCTGCCGCAGTCATCGCTCACGAATAATCTTGCTCCTGCGGTCACATAGGGTCTTCATGACCCTCAGGGAAACGGTCGCCCGTGCTTCGGGCGGAGCAGGGAGGGCGAGGGATGGCTGACAAGCGCCATGTCGTGGAGTCGTCGGAGTTTTCGGCGGCAGAGATCGGGGCCTTGGCGCATCTCTATCGCGGGGAGGTCTATCGCAGCACGGTGTGGCGAACCCGGCTTGATACCACGACGAACTGGTCTGTGGTGACTTTGGGCGTGGCGCTGTCGATCACCTTTTCCTCGCCGGGGGCATCGCCGTTGCCTCTTTTGCTGGTCGGTATCCTGATCATGCTGTTTCTGGCGCTGGAAGCACGGCGGTATCGGTATTTCAGCGTGTGGCGGGCGCGGTCGCGGTGGCTGGAGAAGCATTTCTATGTGCCGATGCTGATCGACGGCGATCTGCACACCGAAGAGGACTGGCAGAAGGAACTGGCCGAGGATTACCGCAATCCGCGCTATCACGTCAGCTACATGACGGCGATTGCCCGGCGCGTGCGGTCGAACTACCTGTGGATATTGCTGATCCAGACGGTGGCCTATTGCGGCAAGCTGATCGTGCATCCGTTGCCGGCGCAGAGCCTTATCGGGTTTGTCCGCCATGCCGATGTTGGCCCGATCCGCGGCGAATGGGTGCTGACGGCGGGGTCGCTGTATATCGCCTCGTGGGTCGGGCTTGCCGTGTGGGTGACGATGGTTGACCGCGCCCGCATCCGCCAACGCGGCGGCACGCCCTCGATGGGGTGAGGCGCGCCCGGACAATCTTCCGGTGGAAGATTGTC
>JBATMT010000107.1:0-5610 GCA_049289975.1 Paracoccaceae bacterium
TTCATCTTTGAAGGCGTGCGCGACGCCTTTGACCCCAGAAAGACGTTTGCATGACCGAGGTTCTGGCGGTCAAAAACCTGCGTGTGGGCTTCCGGCAGGAAGGGCTTCTTGTCGAGGCGGTGAAGGGCGTGTCCTTTGCGGTGGGCAAGGGCGAGACTGTCGCGCTGGTAGGCGAAAGCGGTTCGGGCAAGTCGGTGACGGCACTGTCGACGGTGGTACTTCTGGGCAAGAATGCCGAACTGTCGGGGTCGATCACCTATCTGGGTCAGGAGATGCTTGGCGCGCCGGACGAGCGGCTGCGGCAGGTGCGGGGCAATGACATCAGCTTCATCTTCCAGGAGCCGATGACCTCGCTCAACCCGCTTCACACGATCGAGCGGCAGATTGGCGAAAGTCTGGCGCTGCATCAGGGTTTGCGGAGCGGTGCCGCACGGGCTCGGTGTCTGGAGCTTCTGGAGAAGGTGGGCATCCGCGATGCGGAAAGTCGCATGGGCGCCTATCCGCATGAACTGTCAGGCGGGCAGCGGCAGCGCGTGATGATCGCGATGGCTTTGGCGAACGGGCCGGAACTGCTGATCGCCGACGAACCGACGACGGCGCTGGACGTGACGATACAGGCGCAGATCCTCGAGCTTTTGGCTGATCTCAAACGGCGCGAGGGGTTGAGCCTTCTGTTCATCAGCCACGATCTGGGGATCGTGCGGCGTATCGCCGACCGGGTGTGCGTGATGCAGGGTGGCGAGATTGTCGAGCAGGGGCCGGTAGCCGAAATATTCGCCAACCCGCAGCACCCCTATACGAAAAAGCTGCTGGCAGCAGAGCCCAAAGGGCGGCCCGATCCGGTGGCCGACGATGCTGCGGAAGTTGTGCGGACAGAGAACTTGCGCGTGTGGTTCCCGATCAAGAAGGGGTTCCTTGGCAAGACGGTCGGTCATGTGAAGGCCGTGAACGACGCCAATGTTTCGGTCCGGGCGGGCGAGACCTTGGGGATCGTGGGCGAAAGCGGGTCGGGCAAGACGACGCTGGCGCTCGCGATCATGAGGCTGATCGAATCTACCGGCAAGGTTCTGTATCTTGGGCAGGACATAACGCGCTGGAAGACTGCGGAGTTGCGGCGGCTCAGGCGCGACATGCAGATCGTGTTTCAGGACCCGTTCGGCAGCCTGTCGCCGCGGATGACGGCGGGCGAGATCATTGCCGAGGGGCTGACGGTTCATGCCATCGATCCGGGGCGCGACCGGAACGAACTTGTGGCCGAGATCATGGGCGAGGTCGGGCTCGATCCGGCGACGATGGGGCGTTATCCGCATGAGTTTTCGGGTGGGCAGCGGCAACGGATCGCGATTGCGCGGGCCATGATCCTCAGGCCAAAGGTCGTGGTGCTGGACGAGCCGACTTCGGCTCTGGACATGACGGTGCAGGTGCAGATTGTCGATCTGCTGAGAGAGTTGCAGCGCAAGCATGGGCTGGCGTTCCTGTTCATCAGCCATGACCTTCGGGTGGTGCGGGCGCTGGCACACAAGGTCGTGGTCATGCGCAACGGCGATCTGGTCGAAAGCGGCACATCGGCCGAGATTTTTGACGCGCCGCGCGAAGAGTACACGCGCAAGCTGATGGCGGCGGCGTTCGCACATACCGTGCATCAGGCAGAAACGGGGACTGCGTGAAGATCCTGTTCGTGCATCAGAATTTTCCGGGGCAATTCGTACATCTGGCCCCGGCTCTGGCAGCGCGCGGACATGAGGTGGTGGGACTTGGCGATGCGGCGAACCGGAGGACGACGCCCGTAAGGACGGTTTACTACCGCTCGCCCGAGAAGAAGGGCGTGAAGGGTCTGGGCGCAACTTTCGTCGATGTCGCCGCGCGGGGTGAGATGGTGGCGGGGGCCTGTTCGCAGTTGCGGGACCGGACGGGGTTCGTGCCGGACGTAATCGTGGGCCATAATGGCTGGGGCGAGATGCTTTTCCTGCGCGAGGTCTGGCCGGATTCGCGGATGATCAACTACGCCGAGTTCGTCTATCGGGCGCGGGGGCTGGATGCCGATTTCGACGCAGAGTTCCAGACGGCTGACCTTAAGGCCGGGATCGCCACGGCGGCGCGGGCGGCGCACATATTGCAATCGATGATCCATGCCGATGCGGCGATTGCCCCGACCGAGTGGCAGAAGGCTACGTTCCCGGCGCTGTTGCAAGACAAGATCACCGTTGTGCATGACGGGGTCGATACAGACGCGGTGCGGCCCGATCCGGCGGCGAGCTTTGCCCTGCCAGATGGTCGTGTACTGCGACACGGCGACGAGGTGATCAGCTTCGTGAACCGCAATCTGGAGCCTTATCGGGGCTATCATATCTTCATGCGGGCGTTGCCCGAGGTGCTGGCAGCAAGGCCCAAGGCGCAGGTCGTCATCGTGGGCGGCGATCAGCAAAGCTATGGGCGGCCAGCGGAAGCCGGCACGACATGGAAGCAGAAGTTTCTCGACGAGGTGAAGGACCGGCTGGATATGAGCCGCGTGCATTTCACTGGAAAGATCCCGCGCGCGCAGTTTCTGGCGCTGATGCAGGTGACGCGGGCGCATGCCTACCTGACCTATCCGTTCGTTCTGTCGTGGTCGATGATCGAGGCGATGAGCGCAGGGGCGCTGGTGATCGGGTCGCGCACCGGGCCGGTGGAAGAGGTTGTCGAGGATGGCGTCAACGGCAGGTTGGTCGATTTCTTTGACGTGCAGGGATGGTCAAAGGCGCTGATCACAGCAATGGATCGGCCCAAGGCTGACGACAAACTGCGCCGGGCGGCGCGTCAGACGGTGAGTGATCGCTATGATCTGAAAACGCGCTGCCTGCCGCGCCAGATCGAACTGGTCGAGGCGCAGGCGGCAGGTGGAGCCGGGCCCATGTTCCTGACCCGGCGGCCCTAAACCGCCGAACTGTGGCCCGCCTTTGACAGGTCATAGGCGTCGAAGGCGCGGGCGATCATGCGGGTCAGCGGCCGTGCCTTTTCGGGGATGAAAAAGCCTTTGGCGTTCACCTCGACCATGCCGTCGAACTGGCTGGCGGCCTGACGGAAAAGGTCCGACAGGCGGCTTTCGGAGATTGGAAAATCGGCCTTTATCTCTGCCGCGTCGATCTTGAAATCGCACATCAGTGCTTCGATCAGACGTGAACGCAGGCGGTCATCGTCGGAGAACACATGGCCGCGTGAAACGGAGAATTGTCCGCTGCGGATCGCCTTGATGTGGTTCGAGGTGGCAGGCGCGTTCTGCGCGTAGCCTTGCGGGAACCGCGATATGGACGAGGCACCGAGCCCGACCAGGACGGGCGAAAGATCGTCGGTGTAGCCCTGGAAGTTGCGGCGGAGTTTGCCGCTGCGCGCGGCGATGTCCAGGCCGTCACCCTTGCGGGCGAAGTGGTCGATGCCGATTTCGGCGTAGCCATCCCAGACAAAAAGTTTCCGCGCAGTTTCAAAGAGGTCGAGCCTTTCTTGCGGGGTGGGCAAGGTGTCGGACGGTATCATTTGCTGGCGCCGCGCCATCCACGGCACATGGGCGTAGCCGTAAAGTGCGACGCGGTCCGGCGACAGCGAGAGCAGTTTCTGGACGCTTTCGGCGATGCGCTGGGTGGTCTGGTGCGGCAGGCCGTAGAGAATGTCGGTGTTGAGCGACATCACCCCGCGCGAGCGGATCATTTCGACGGCACGCTGGGTCACTTCATAGGTCTGGTCGCGGCCGATGATCTTCTGGATGTCGGTGTCGAAATCCTGCACGCCAATCGACGCGCGGTTCATGCCCGCAGCCGCCAACGCGTCAAGGCGTGGCTCGTCGATCTCGTTCGGGTCGATCTCGACCGAGAATTCGGCACCATCGCCAAGCGGAATCGCCTCGAAGATGCGGTCGGTGAGCATGGTCATCATGTCGGCAGGCATCAACGTGGGCGTGCCGCCACCCCAATGCAGACGCGAAAGTGTGATGCCGGGGGCCAAATGCGACTTCAGAAGCGCGATTTCGGTCTTGAGAACCTCGGCATAGGCGCGGACGGGGTCGTCGCTCGAGGTTCCCTGCGTGCGGCAGGCGCAGAACCAGCAGAGCCTGCGGCAGAAAGGCACATGAACATAAAGGGATATCTGCGATCCGGCCGGGATGGCGCGAATCCAGTTTTCCATTTGCAGTGACCCGACATCTGCCGCAAAGTGCGGCGCTGTCGGGTAACTCGTATAGCGGGGCACACGCGCGTCAAATAGACCGAAGCGCGCAAGTTGCGATTTCGTTTCCATAGGCATAGAAATAAGCAGCGCGCGACGAGGCACCTTGACCCAGATCAATCAACATATGTCCTTTCATGAAACTCCACCTCATCTGAAGCAGTGTGGCGATTGCCCGATCCGGCATCGCGCCGTTTGCGCTCGGTGTGAGCCGCAGGAACTGCGTGATCTGGAGGAGATCAAGTATTATCGGAGCTTCGAGGCTGGCCAGACCGTGGTCTGGTCCGGCGATCGGATGGACTTCGTGGCTTCGGTGGTCACAGGGGTCGCGACGCTGACGCATACGATGGAAGATGGCCGCACGCAGATGGTTGGCTTGCTTCTGCCGTCGGACTTTGTCGGGCGGCCGGGGCGGGATCATGCGCCGTACAATGTAACAGCGACGACTGACCTGATGATGTGCTGCTTCCGCAAAAAGCCTTTCGAGGCGATGATGCTGTCGACGCCGCATATCGGCCAGCGTTTGCTGGAGATGACGCTCGATGAACTCGACGCGGCGCGGGAATGGATGCTGCTTTTAGGACGCAAGACCGCGCGCGAAAAGATCGCCTCGCTTCTGTCGATCGTTGCGCGGCGGGAAGCTTCCCTGCATCTGCGCGGGTCGCGGGGCAAGATGGATTTCGATCTGCCGCTGACGCGCGAGGCGATGGCGGACTATCTTGGGCTGACGCTGGAAACTGTCAGCCGCCAGATGTCGGCGCTGAAGCGCGACGGGATCATCGGGCTTGAAGGCAAGCGGCGGGTGATCATTCCGGATTTCGACCGGCTTCAGGACGAGGCAGGCGACGACGCGGACGGTGGCTACCTGGTGTGACCTTCAGCTCAGGCCGGCGGCAATCTGGTCGGCAAGGTGGTCGAGCGCAGTTTGATCCAGCGTTTCTGCGTGGAGTTCGCGGTCGTTCGGACCGGCGAAGCGGGCGCGGTGTTTTTCGTAGCGGAAGTCGTAGTGCGATTCCATCAGGCCAGCGGCGAGCGCCTCGAATTCCCCTGATTGCACCTTAGTCAGCCAATCGGCGATCCGTTCCGCCGGATGGAGGGGGCGCAGACTGTCAATCACGGCGGCGAGCCTGTCGCGATCATCGGTCAGGTCGGCATAGGCGCGGGCGAGATATCGGGCGCGGGCGCCGAGGGGTGCCGTGATGCAGATGCGGGGGGCGGCGCACATGGCGGCCCAGAGTTGCTTGGGCAGCGACAGGTTGCCGATGCGAGAGCTTTCCGCCTCGATCAGCACCGGGCGGGTCGGGTCGAGCGCGGCCAATGCCACGGCAAGGCGACCTTCGAACCATTTCTGCGAGGGCTGGCCGCCGGAGCGGTGGCCAAAGAGCGAACCGCGATGGTTGGCGAGGCCCTCGAGGT
>JBATMT010000108.1:0-15375 GCA_049289975.1 Paracoccaceae bacterium
GACCCGACCGACCGAGCCCCAGCACCGCGACGCGCTGCCCCTCATAACCTTTGACCGGAATCATTCCGTCCCCCATCGTGCGAGCAACGCGCAGAATGGCTGCCTGCCCGCCTGCCCGCAAGGGTCGGCGCGCAAATGCCTCAGGCTTCCGCCGTCTCATAGCGGGGAATACGCACCACGGTCACGCTGCACGGTGCCTCTGCGACCACCTGGCTCGACACCGACCCCAGATAGCGCCGCGCCGTCGAACTGCCCCGCGCGCCCATCAAGATGTGATCCACCTGATTGTTGGTCGCATAGTCGATAATCGCGCCGCCCGGCTCGCTGCTTTCCAGAACGCTGTAGGTTACCCGGTCCTCCGGCAACTCAAGGCTTGCAGCCCAGCCCTTCAACGCGACCAGCCTGGAGACGTGCAGGTTCACCCCCTCGTCGTCCGTGGTAACGTCAATGCCGATCCGCGCCGTCTTGATCACATTGACACAGGCCACCCTTGCGTCCGCCTGAATGATCAACAGCCGCTTGACCGACTGCAGCAACCGTTGCGCCAGCGTTTCCATGTCGGGCGACAGGTCCACCGCAACCATCAGGATCGGCGCCTGATCCATCTGCGCCAGCGCCGACACCTTCGGTGGAGCAAAGGCCCTTAACTTGCGCATCTTCCGCCACCGGCGAAAGACCTCCATGACCCCATCACGCGCCATCTTGCGGCCGCGCTCGGTGACGGTGACCTGCGCGGGATGCTGCAGATCGAACAACATCTGCGCCGCCGACTGGTAGCGATCCTTCGGATCGACCTCGAGCCCGCGCAAGATCACCTCCTGCAACCACTCGGGTATCTCGGCATTCAGCGCCCTTGGCGGCACCGGATCACGCCAAAGGCGCTTTCTGACGCCACGCAGCGTCTTCGGCTCGCCAAACGGCTGTACGCCGGTCGCCAGTTCATAGATCATCGCACCCAGCGCAAAGAGATCGCTGCGCAGATCATCGCGCGACCGCAGATATTGCTCGGGCGCGATATAGGGGAAGGTTCCCATCGGGATCTGGAATTCTTCCGCCAACAGGTCGGGCAAATGGTCATGCCGCGACAGACCGAAATCGACAAACACAACCTCGCCGGTCTCGCGTACCAGAAGATTGGCCGGTTTCAGGTCAAGGTGGATGACATGCTGCTTGTGCAACGCATGAATGCCCGACGCCATCTTCACCGACAGGTCCACAACCTCGGCCATCGGCCTTGGCGCCGTGCGGAACAGCGACAGGAGTGACTCGCCCGCTATCCGCTCGGTCACGATATAAGGCATCACCGCGAAGTCGCCCTCGGCCATCACGCGCGGCACATGCGGCCCGGTCAGGCGCGGCATGATCATCTGCTCGACCTCGAAGCCCACGATGGTCGGGGCGTCGAACCCATCAAGGATCGTCGGCACCTTCATCACCAGAGGCGTCCGATACAAAGGATGGGTCGCCTCCCAGATCGTCGCAAAGCCCCCCGTATGGAGACATTCGCCCAGCGTGAAGCCGTCGATCACCAGTCCGGCATGAGGTCTGATCCGCATTCTCTCTCAGCTTCCCCGCAAAAGTCTCAGCGCCAGCGTCTCGGGCAGCCCTGCCGCCCGGACCTTGGCCGCCGTCGCCGCCCGGTCATATGCCACCCGCCGATAGGTCATCTCGTTCGTGGCCGTGTCGAAGATCGCATAGGACGCATCGGGCACCCCATCGCGCGGTTGGCCGACCGACCCCACCACACACAGCCAGCGCCGCGACCGGATCAGCGGAACCGGCATCCCCATAGATATCCGCTGGCTCTGCACCCGCCCGGTCATATCGCAGGTGTAAAGCGCCGGGACATGCACATGGCCGCAAAAGATCACCCGCGCCTTCGACACCCGGAAACTTGGCAGCGCCGACCGTTCAGACGTCACATAGATCCAGTCGTTCGCGTCATTGGCGCTGGCATGGACGAACAACAGGTCGTCCAGTGTCTCGGTCATCGGCATTGCGCTCAGGAACGCCGACTGCGCACGGTCAAGCCGGGGCCGCGTCCATTCGATAGCGGTCCGCGCGATGGCATTCATCGTCCCGTCGATCTTCTCGATTGCAGCATCGTGATTGCCCTTCACCAAAACCGCGCCCGCAGCCTGCAATGCCATCGCCTTGTCGGCGCACCATTCCGGGTCCGGCCCATAGCCTACGATGTCGCCCAATAGGACGATCCTCTCGACCGCTCTTTGATGCAGATCATCCAGAGTGGCCTGAAAGGCCTCCCGATTGCCGTGAATGTCGGTCAAGATCGCAAGCCGCGCCACTGGTCACCCCCCTATGGCCGGTCAGACCCCTCCAGACCTGTCCGCGCCTCCACCTGCGCGAAAGCTTAGGAGTCCCCCCTCCACCGCGCAAGAACGGCGTCCGGCCTGCGACAGATGGCCCCAAAAGCCCGCTCGTGGACCGGTTCCTCACACCCAGTTGCCCGCGCGTCGTTGGAATACGTATGGAATACCTGTGGAATACGTCTGGAATACGTTTGGAATACCCAGAAATTCGGGTATCCCTTTGATTTCACAGAAAACGAAAACGCAGCCGCTTTAACCCGCGTGCAGCCCTAGCCCCGCGCCTCAGCGCAGCTTCAGCGTCGCCAGCCCAATCAGCGCAAGGATCAGCGAAATGATCCAGAAGCGGATCACGATCTGTGGCTCGGCCCAGCCTTTCTTCTCGAAATGGTGGTGGATCGGCGCCATCAGGAACACCCGCTTCCCGGTTCGCTTGAAGTAGGCAACCTGGATGATCACCGACAAAGCCTCGACCACAAACAGACCACCGATAATCGCCAAAACGATTTCATGCTTGGTCACCACCGCAATTGCCCCCAGCGCCCCGCCCAGCGCCAGCGACCCGGTGTCCCCCATGAAAACCGCCGCCGGGGGCGCGTTGAACCACAGAAATCCAAGCCCGCCCCCGATCAGTGCCGCGCAGAAAATCACAATCTCTCCCGACCCCGGCACGAAATGCAGCCCCAGATATTCCGAGAAGTTGGCGTTCCCCACGAAGTAGGAAATGATCCCGAACGCGCCAGCCGCGATCATCACCGGCATGACTGCCAACCCGTCCAGCCCATCCGTCAGGTTCACAGCATTCGCGGCCCCGACAATCACGATCATTGCGAAGGGGATGAAGAAAATTCCAAGGTTTATCAACACGTTCTTGAAGACCGGCAGAGCCAGCGTGTTGGTGAATGCCGTCGGGTGCATATGGTTCGCGGCAAAGGCGGCAAAGGCCGCAATCGCCAGTCCGATGATGAATCTCACGCGTGATGACACGCCCTTGGTGTTCTGTTTTGTCACCTTTGCATAGTCATCGGCAAAACCGATCAGGCCAAATCCCATCGTCACCAACAGGACAATCCAGACATAGCCATTGTCGGGTCGCGCCCACAGGATCGTCGAGAAAAACAGTGCCGACAGGATCAACAGCCCACCCATCGTCGGCGTCCCCGCCTTGACGAAATGCGTCTGCGGACCGTCATCGCGGATCGGCTGTCCCTTCTTCTGCTTGCGGCGCAGAAAGTCGATCAGCGGTCGCCCGAACATGAAGCCAAAGATCAGCGCCGTAAAGAACGCACCACCGGCACGAAAGGTGATGTAACGGAAAAGATTGAAAAAATCCCCGCCGTCTGAAAGGCCTGTCAACCAATACAGCATGCAATCGCCCTCTGTCCGCGCGTTGTTATTATGTACCCTTGCGGGCGGTCTTATTCTGCCCCGACTGAATCGGCGGCGCCGGGGTGCCTCAGTTTTCGCAAGCCGTCAACCACAAGACTGACCTTCGACCCTTTCGAGCCCTTGACCATGATCACGTCACCCGCATCCGCAAGCATATGCGCGCGCGCCGCAAGCTCACCTGCCGTTTCGTGCCACTCACCACGCTTGCGCTGCGGAACGATCTCCCACAGGGCGCGCATCCTTGGCCCAACGCAATGAATCAACGCGATTTTTTCCAGGGCTGGGTGATTGGCGATTGCCCGGTGCAGGTCCATTTCATCCGGCCCAAGCTCCAGCATGTCGCCCAGAATTGCGATCCGGCGCCCGGTGTGGAATCTTCCCACGCCATCGCGCGGAGCCGAGGCGCCAAGCACCTCCAGCGCCGCATCCATGGAATCCGGGTTGGCGTTGAAGGCATCGTCAATCAGTTCAAACGACATACCCGGCTCGATCGGATCAATCGGGATCACTTCGCGCTGACCCCGCCCCGCTGGCGGCTGCCACTGCCCAAGGTCGCAGGCGATCATCGCCGTATCGCAGCCAAGCGCAGAAGCCACCGCAATCACGCCCAACGCATTGCGCGCGAAATGCCGCCCCGCCGTCCGAACCTTGAAGATCAGCGGCGCGCCACCGATTTCGGCCCGCGCAACCGTGGTATCTTGCGCCAGCGTCACCGACAGCAACCGGTAGTCGTTCCCGACCGTCTCGCCAAAGGTGATCTGCCGCCCCGCATAGCGCCCCGCAACCTCGGCCATAATCGGCGTCACCGACTGATCGCCGGGATAAACAGCGATCCCTCCCGGCTCAAGGCCTTCAAATATAGAGGCTTTTTCTGCTGCTATCCCGTCGATGTTATCGAAGGCCTCAAGATGAGCCGTACCGACAATGGTGATCAAAGCCACATGCGGGCGGGTCAACCGCGCCAGCGGTGCGATCTCGCCGGGGTGGTTCATCCCGATCTCGATTACGGCGAAATCGGCCTCTTTCGGTAGCCGCGCCAGAGTCAGCGGCACGCCCCAATGATTGTTGTAGCTCGCCTCTGCCGCATGGACCGACCCCTGCGAGGCAAGCACCGCGCGCAGCATTTCCTTGGTCGATGTCTTGCCGACCGAACCAGTCACCGCCACGACCTTCGCCTTGGCCCGCGACCGCCCTGCCGCACCAAGCGCCGTCAATCCATCAAGCACGTCAGAGACGATCAACAGCGGATCAGTCTCGCTGCACCCATCCGGCACCCGCGAGACCAGAGCTGCCGCCGCACCCTTGTCCAGTGCCGCGCGAACAAAGTCATGGCCGTCCCTGACATCCTTCAGCGCCACGAATAGATCGCCCGGTTGCAAGGTCCGCGTGTCGATGGAAACGCCCGTTGCCTCAAACGCCCGAGACGCCTTGCCGCCCGTGGCTGCCTCGGCCTCTGACGATGTCCAACGCATGTCCGCCATCAGATCAACCCATCCAGCGCGGCCACTGCCACGCTCGCTTGTTCAGCATCATCAAAGGGATAGATGTCGTCGCCAAAGATCTGGCCGGTCTCGTGCCCCTTGCCCGCTATCAACAACGCATCACCCGGCAACAGCGCATCGACACCGCGCAAGATCGCTTCGGCGCGATCCCCAACCTCGGTCGCTTCCGGGCAGCCAGCAATTACTTCGGCCCGAATTGCCGCAGGCTCCTCGCTCCGCGGATTGTCGTCTGTCACGATGACAACGTCGGCATGCGCTGCGGCAGCCTGCCCCATCAGCGGCCGCTTGAGCCTGTCCCTGTCTCCGCCCGCCCCGAACACTACGACGATCCGCCCCAGCACATGCGGCCGCAAAGACTGCAGCGCCGAGGCCAGCGCGCCGGGTTTGTGCGAATAATCGACAAAGACGGTGGCCCCGTTGGTTCGCGTCGCAGCAAGCTCCATCCGCCCTCGTACGGTGGTCAGTTGCGGCAGCACATCGAAAACCGCTTTGGCATCTGCTCCGGCACCAATCGCCAGCCCAGCCGCCGCCAGCACATTCTCGGCCTGAAATCCGCCGATCAGGTTCAGCCGCGCCATATGCGCCGTCCCCCGGAAGGTGAAGCGCAGATCCTGTCCCGTAGCATCGTAGCGTTGAGCCGTGATCCGCAGATCACTCCCTTCGCGTCGCCCGATGGTCAGCAGCGACTGCCCGCGACCTTTCGCAATGGCCAGCATCTCAGGCCCCCGCGCGTCGTCCATGTTGATGACTGCCACTGAATCCTCGGGCAGAACGCGCGCGAAAAGTCCGGCCTTGGCGGCAAAATACTCATCAAAATTAGCATGATAGTCGAGATGGTCCTGGCTGAAGTTGGTGAATGCACCCGCCTTCAGACGCACCCCGTCGAGCCGCCCTTGATCCAGTCCATGAGAAGAAGCTTCCATCGCCGCGTGGGTAACTCCGGCATCGGCCATCTCGGCCAGAATCCGATGAAGCGTAATCGGCTCGGGCGTCGTATGGGCCAATGGCGCCTGAAAATCGCCAAGAACGCCCATCGTGCCAAGATTGGCAGCCTTGATGCCAAGAGCCTGCCAGATCTGGCGGGTAAAGGTCGCAACGCTGGTCTTGCCGCTGGTTCCGGTCACGGCGACGACGGTGTCTGGTTGCCGCCCGAACCAAAGCGCCGCAGCAAAGGCCAGCGCCTGCCTCGGGTCCTCGGCAATCACGACAGCGGCGCTGCTGGCCGCCAGAACATCCTTGGCAATCTCTGCCCCTTCGCGGTCCGTCAGAATGGCGGCGGCTTCTTGCCGAAGGGCGTATTGAATGAACTCGCCGCCATGCACCTTGCTGCCGGGCAGCGCCGCAAACAGGAATCCCGGCTTCACCTGACGGCTATCGACGGCAAGACCCGTTACGCGTGCGTCGCGCCCGCCCTGAGCTCTAAGCCCCAGTTCCGCCAAGCTTTTTGCGGCCGCCACCATATCTTGTGTCCCCAATTCGCCATTTGCTGTCAGTTGTTGGCGAGTGTTAGCGCAGCATCGGTGGTAGGTTCAACCTCGGGTCTCATCCCAAGCAGGGGCGCAACGCGGCGAATGATCTCGGATGCCACTGGCACGGCGGTCCAGCCTGCGGTCCGCCGTGGTTCAGAGCCGGATGTCTCCTCGGGTTCGTCTAGCGTCACGATCAGCACATACTTCGGATCGTATGAGGGGAAAAACGATGCAAAGGTCGCGATCACCTTGTCCTTGTAGTAGCCGCCCGACGGCTTCGGCTTGTCCGCCGTACCCGTCTTGCCGCCAACGGAATAGCCGGGCACGTCTCCAAAGCTTGCCGTCCCGCGCACCACCACCTGCCGCAGCATGTTGCGCATGATCAGCGCCGTTTCCGGCTTGATGACCTGCTCGCCCTTTGGCTGGGTTTTCATCTTCAGGATCGTCGGCTGAACCCTCATCCCGCCGTTCAGGATTGTGGCATAGGCTGCCGCCAGATGCAGCGGGCTCGCCGACAGGCCGTGACCGTAAGACACGGTCAGCGTTGAAAGATCTGACCATTTCTTTGGCAAAAGCGGCTTGCCGGTCGGTGCCTCGACCAGTTCAACCGGCGTCGGCTCAAACATGCCCAGCGACTTGAGGAAAGCCTGCTGCCGTTCAGCCCCGATCAGTTGCGCCACGTGCGCAGTCCCGATGTTCGACGATTTCACGATCACGTCCGTGACCGAAAGCTGCGCGCCATAATTATGGAAATCGTGAATGCGGAAACGACCCCAGACCATCGGGCTTTTCGTGTCCACCATCGTCGTGGGCGAAACCAGACCCAGATCGATAGCCTGAGAAACCGTGAAAAGCTTGAAGGTCGAGCCAAGCTCGTACACTCCTTGCACCGCGCGGTTGAACAGTGGGCTGTCGCCCGCGCTCCCCTTGGTCAATGGTGCGGGCCGCGTGTTGGGATCGAAGTCAGGCAGCGATGCCATCGAAATGATTTCGCCGGTGCGCGCATCCATCAAGATGGCGGCAGCACCCTTTGCATTCATCAGCTTCATCCCGCCGTCGAGCACTTCCTCGATGGTCGATTGCACCGTCAGGTCCAGCGACAGCTCCAGCGGAGCACCACCGTTTGCGGGGTCACGCAACCAACTGTCGAACGTCTTCTCAACGCCGGCCGTGCCGATGACCTCGGCCGAATTCACACCTTCCCGACCAAAAGCTGCCCCGCCCAGCACATGCGCCGCCAGAGCACCGTTAGGATAAAGCCGCATTTCACGCGGACCGAACAGCAACCCCGGATCGCCGATCTCATGCACCTGCTGCATCTGCTCAGGCGAGATTTTTTTCTTGATCCACAGGAACTTTTTGCTTCCGGTGAAGTCCTTTTTCAGCCGCTCCACATCCAGATCAGGGAATATCTTTGCCAGTTTCTCGGCTGATCCGACTGCGTCCGTCATCTGTTTGGGCTGCGCATACAGCGCGTGAGTCACCAGATTGGTCGCCAGAAGTCGCCCTTCCCGATCAACGATATCGGCACGCTGCGTCGTGATGGAAGCACCTGAAACGGCTGTTTGCGGCTCGACCGGCTCGGCGGCTGCGAGCACGCCCATCCGGGTGCCAACCGCTCCAAAGGCCAGCACGAATGCCACTCCGAGAAGCAACAGGCGGCCCTCGGCCTTCTGACGCGCACCATCGCGCATCACCTCATGTCGCAGGCGCAGGTTCTCGCGCTCGATCACGTCAGGATTCTCGCCCTTGGCGCGAGCGGACAGTATGCGTGCAAGCGGGCGAAGCGGAGTACGGATCACGGGTTTTCTCCCAGCGCGGCCGAGGTTTCTACAGGGTTGGTTATCGGGGCCAGCGCAGGCTGTTCCGGAGTTGGATAGGCGATCTGGCTCACAACGCCGAACTGTCCCGGCTCGAGCGGCAGAAGCCCAAGCCGCTCGAAGTTTGCGTTTGCAAGCTCCCGAAGCCGGTCTGGCCGGTTGAGATAGGCCCATTCCGCCTTCAGCACGCCAAGGCTCTCGCGCAATTCACCAACTTCGTTTTGCAGGCCACGCAAGTCCGAGAGTTCGTTCTGAGTCCGGTAATTCTCGCGATAGGCCCAAAAAGCCAGCGCCATGACCAAGATGGCCGAAAGGGTGATGATAAATGCGCGCATGTCTCAGCGTCCCTTCGTCGTTGGCAATCGGGGCAGTCCAAGTGCGTTGGCATCGGCTTGCCCCGCTGGCGCGTCCGTGCGCTGGCCGATCCGCAGTTTTGCTGATCGCGATCTGGGGTTTGTGGCCAGTTCCGTTTCATCCGGACCGATTGCCCGCTTGGTCTTCATTGTGAATGCAGGTTTTACGATGGCTTTCGCCGGAGCATGACGGCTCCCCTGCCCTTCCGCACCCGACCGCATCTGAAAGAAGCGCTTGATCACCCGATCTTCGAGTGAATGGAACGAGACTACCGCCAGTTGCCCGCCCGGCTTTAGCGCGCGCTCGGCTGCGGCAAGCCCGGCTTCCAGTTGCCCAAACTCGTCGTTCACCGCGATCCGAATCGCCTGGAAACTCCGCGTTGCCGGATGGCTCTGGCCGGGCTTTGGGCGCGGCAGGCAACGTTCGATCACAGCGGCAAGCTGCAGCGTCGTTTCAAACGGCCTCGCCGCCACAATCGCCCGCGCGATCCGGCGCGACGCATGTTCCTCGCCGTAATGGTAAAGGACATCGGCCAGTTGCGCTTCGGTCGCCGTATTCACCAGATCTGCCGCCGAGCGACCCTCTTGCGCCATACGCATGTCGAGAGGACCATCCTTCTGGAACGAAAAGCCCCGTGCAGCCTCGTCGATCTGCATGGAAGATATCCCCAGATCCAGCACGACGCCGTCAACGAGTTCACCAGCAAGCTCATCAAGTTCTGAAAACGTACCGCGAACCAATTTCAGCCGGTCGCCATGCGCACCTGCCCAGCTTGAAGCCATATCGAATACAAGCGGGTCACGATCAATACCGATCACTTTATCTACCCCGGCTGCCAGCAACCCGCGCGCATATCCACCCGCGCCAAAGGTACCGTCCACCCATATGCCAGAGACAGGAGCGACCGCCTCAAGGAGCGGTCGCAACAGCACGGGTACATGTGCGTCTGTCTGGGTATTATCTGGCTTCGGCACTGCCATACATCAGCCCCGCGTGCGGGGAGGCAGAAGGCTGCGCGGATCGAAATCTTCCGCATATTGATCCGCCAGTTTGCCCGCTCGTGTCTCGGCCTTGTCCTGATAGGTTTCGGGCTTCCAAATCTTGAAATAGTCACCCGCCGAGATGAAGAAGGCCTCGCTCGTCAGCCCGATCTTCTCACGCAGTTTCTGCGGCAGAACCAGGCGGCCATCGTCGTCGATCTGTGTCTCGATCGACTGGCCATACATGCGCTCTTCCAGCAGCAGTCGTTCCGACGAGCCGCGCTGCATGTCTTCGATCTGTTCGTCAATTTCTTCGATGGCCTTCATCGTGTAGACTTCCAGCCACTCCTGGCGGGCATCTCCGTATACGATGACGATGTTGGGCCGCAGTCCGTCGCGCCAGTCAGGGTCCGAAGATTCGATCACACGACGGAAAGGAGCGGGGATGGAGACCCGCCCTTTCACGTCCACCTTGAACGTATCCGAACCTCTGAACCTGCGTGCCACCGGCCCGCGCTCCTTGACCTGTCCCTCTTGCCCGCGGCCATTCATGACCCCGGAATGACAACGGCGGATCGGGCTGCTGCCACTGCCCGATCCGCCGCCCTCGTCCCATTTCTGGGTCCCATCACTGGGTTATGTCCGGCTGCGGTGACCACCTGGGGGGATGTCTGCTCGTCTTCGCGCCGGATCTCTTCGTTCGATGAAAGCGGGTGCCTGTATGAAGTGCCTCGCCGTTTTGGGTCTTGGTGCCCTTGTGCGGCCCGTTCTCATCGGTGGGTTAGGGATGCCATGGGATTTCATGGGAATCAACAGGAATTTTTGCGAGCCCTGCCCCACACCCAATTGGAGTGATCCTATAAGCACTGTACATGGCGCTCTATTGATCTGCCGATTTGCATATGGATATGCACACACTTTCATTTTTCCACCATATGTAGATCTCTTTCGGCGGCATCCTGTCGCCCATACAATCCCAGCCCTGAAACAATGATGCGGAAAAGTTTCCATATTCAAAGCAAACTTGAGGCTCCGAATCTGGTGATCACAGGCACTCACGTGGCGGTGATTCGACTTGATAGGTCAAATTAGACCGAAGTTCCCGTAAAATCCCACGACCTGGAAGCTCAACAATGGCGCGACGGAAACACTTGGTCAGACCGTTCGAGAGTTGAACGCGCACTGATTGACCCTTGGAGTTTCCAATGCCATCCCTTTCCCTTCGCCGCTGGGGGACACCGCTTGTCGGGGCATCCTTCCTGCTGATGGCTGTCACCGGCACCTTGATGTTCTTCCACGCCGCAACCGGTCTCTCACAGCAGATCCATGAATGGGCGGGATGGGTCTTGCTGGTGGGCGCTGCTGCTCACCTTGCGACGAACTGGAGGCCGTTCACCGCATACCTTCGCCGCCCGCTGGCCCAGGGGATCCTTGTCGCCGGGGTCGCAGTTCTAGCGGTGTCGCTCTACCCCTCAGCGGAGGCGGGTCGACCAGACATCCGGAAAATGGTCGATGGCCTCTCGGCGGCAAGCCTTTCGCAACTTGCCGCCATCGGCGGCGAGACAGAAGCGGTCCTTGCCGCACGGTTGGCGGAAGCCGGGCTGAACGTTCGCTCGCCAGACCAGACAGTTGCCGATATCGCCGGCAGCGACACAGGCGCAAGGATCACCGTGCTGCAGACGGCGTTTGCGCCGACTGCTGACTGACGTCAGGCCATGCCGCCTGCGACAAGGCGGGCGGCAATGCGAGCGTAGGCTTCAGCCACTGGCCCCTCACCAACCGCAATCGGAACACCGCCATCTCCGGCCAGCCGTATGTCAAGGCTCAGTGGGATTTCCCCAAGGAATGGCACATCCATTTTTCGCGCTTCAGCAGCAACGCCACCATGCCCGAAGATATGCGCCTCATGACCACAGTTCGGGCAAATGTAGGTCGACATGTTCTCGATCAGTCCGATAATCGGCGTCTTCAGCTTGCCGAACATGTCGATGGCCCGCCGCGCGTCAAGCAACGCCACATCCTGAGGCGTCGAGACAATGATTGCGCCGGTCACATGTGTTTTCTGGCATAGCGTCAACTGTACATCGCCCGTACCTGGCGGCAGGTCGACGACAAGCACATCAAGCTCGCCCCATGCCACTTGCCCCAGCAACTGCTGCAGCGCACCCATAAGCATCGGCCCGCGCCAGACGACCGCTTCGTCCTCCTTCAGCATCAGTCCAATGGACATCACTGTCACGCCATGCGCCTGCAAGGGGATGATCGTCTTGCCATCCGGCGATGCCGGGCGCTTCGAGACGCCCATCATGCGCGGTTGCGAGGGACCATAAATGTCGGCGTCCAGAAGCCCGACACGCCGCCCTTGCCGCGCCAGAGCGACCGCAAGGTTGGACGATACCGTCGACTTTCCGACGCCGCCCTTGCCCGATGCCACTGCAAGAATGCGATCCACACCGGCGACACGCTGAGGACCGGCCTGTGGCGTCGGATGACCGCCAATCTTGAGGGTCGGGGGCGCGGAAGGCTTGGCCGCCGGCCCATGCGCAGTCAAAACCACAGAGACCGCCGAGACGCCGGGAAGCGCTCGTACCGCAGCCTCTGCCGCCTGCCGTGCCGGCTCCATGCGTCTTGCAATCTCGGGATCAGCCACCTCCAGCACGAAGCGCACGCTCGCGCCGTCAACTGTCAGCGCCCGCACCATATCGCGCGAAACAAGGTCGCCGCCGTCTGGCAGGGCAATCCTCGATAGCGTCGCAAGGATCATTTCGCGGTCAATCGACATGCTTTTTCCCTTCGAGATATGCGTTGCAGACTTGGCTCTTTCACGCTCCAGAGACAAGGCCGCTTTCTCAGACCGACAAAAAATTGTGCAAAATCTGTTACCCCTGCGTCAAAATAGGTCAATATGCGTTATGCACTTTCTGCATGGCAGCATTGACTCTCGCTCCTATTGTGCACCTGCAGCATGAGTGCCATGTTTACGCCAACAGCACAGACAAACGATCCGTGCTCCAAGAAAGAAACGAGGCACTAAAATGAATACGACGATGATCCGCAGCGCACACGCTGGTTTCGCTGATCGCGTTGCGAACTTCTTCCGCGGCGTAAACGAAAGCCGCCAGCGCTATGCACTTTACCGCCGCACGCTCCGTGAGCTTGACCAGCTGACCGATCGCGAGCTGACCGACCTTGGTCTGCACCGCCAAATGATCGAAGGCATCGCTCTGGAAGCTGCCTACGGCAAGTAAGACAGGTTTCCCGGCCCGCTCCTCCTCCCTAGGGTCGGTAAAAAGGCGGCAACTTCTTCCTCCCTTTGGTTGCCGCCAATCTTCCGGACCGAAAGGTCCACCAAGATCGTCCGAGCCCCTCCTCCTCCCTGGGCAACGGCGAGTCGATGGCGCAGCACCCTCCTCCTCCCTCGGGTGCGGCCAAACATCGGACCTTTGGGTCCAACTGATCGCCAGAGCCCCTCCTCCTCCCTGGGCGATGGCGAAATAGAGACGCGGCACCCTCCTCCTCCCTCGGGTGCCGCGTCTTCAGTTTCAAACGCTCCCAAACCCCTGATATGCGCCCGGCGTGGCCTTTGGCTTGTCTTGTCCGCAGGCGAACGCTCCGCTAGCTTGCCCGCCAAAAGGGACAGGCACATGCGCATCTCACTTCTTTCAGCGGCGCTGGTGGCCGCGCTGGTTGGCTACGGCTCGACGATTGCGCTTGTCCTCGCAGCGGCAAATGCTCTTGGTGCTACGCCTGCGCAGACGGCATCTTGGGTGTTTGCCATATGCCTTGCAAAAGCCGTCGGCAGCGCCAGCCTGTCTTACTGGACGCGCATGCCGGTTGTTCTTGCATGGTCAACCCCCGGCGCAGCCCTGATCGCTGCTTCTAGCGGCCTCACGATGGCCGAAGGTGTGGGAGCATTCGTCCTGGCGGCGGTCCTCATCGTGCTGTCGGGGCTGATTTCGCCACTTGGCCGACTCATCTCGCAGATTCCGGCAGGGGTCGCTTCGGGAATGCTCGCCGGCGTGCTGTTGCCCTTTTGCCTGAAAGTCCCTGCACAAGCGACGGCGATGCCCAAGCTCGTAGTACCAATCGTCGCAGTTTTTCTGATTGTGCGGATGTGGAATCCAGCCTTCGCCGTGCTTGCCGCCCTTGCCGCAGGTTTGGCCCTGACATTCGGCATTGGCACCCCGTTGCCTGATGTCCCGGCGTCGCTGCCCCATCTGACGTTCATCATGCCGGAATGGTCATCAGCCGGCCTGATTGGCCTTGGCTTGCCGCTCTACCTTGTCACCATGGCATCCCAGAACCTTCCGGGCTTTGCCGTGCTGCAAGGCGCGGGCTACCAACCGCCAGTACGTCAGGCCCTGACGGTCAGCGGCGGCCTGTCGGCAATTGCCGCACTTTTCGGAGCCCACACCATCAACATGGCGGCGATTACCGCCGCGATCTGCCTTGGCGACGACGTGCATCCCGACAAACGAAAGAAATGGATGGTCGGAATTGCCTATGCCTTCTTCTGGGTCTGCCTTGGCATCTTCGGGCCAGAGATCCTCTCGGGTCTCGCGGCCCTTCCGGCCGCCCTTATGGCGACAGTTGCGGGACTCGCCCTGATCAATCCGCTGATTGGGGCACTTTCTGGCGCTTTCGGCGCCCCACACGACCGCTTTGCTGCGGCAACGACCCTCATAGTCGCCGCATCTGGCATTACCGCTTTTGGTATCGGCGGCGCTTTCTGGGGTCTGATCGCAGGGCTGAGCGTTCACATCGTTGAAAGACTAGTCGGGCGTCGCACCTGATCAGAACGGAATGTCGTCCACAGTTTCCGCCGACACCACAAAACTCGCCACCACATGCTTGACGCCAGCCTTGTCAAAGGCAACCTCAAGCTTGTCGCCTTCTATCGCCTCGACGGTCCCGTAGCCGAACTTGGTGTGAAAAACCCGGTCGCCATCGGTAAAGGCCGACACGGCATCAAGGTCGATGATCTGGTTTCGCGCCTCGCGTGGCTGTCCCATGCCTCGCGTCTGGGCACGGTCCTGCATCCGTTTCCACCCCGGTGAGTTATAGACATCCGCCTTTGTTGCCCGGTCCTCGATGCCACCGGCCATCGGCGCGCGCGCTGCCGCCGCTCCGAACCCGCCACCGTAAAGCCCCGGTGGCGTCAGAACCTCGATATGCCTGGCGGGCAATTCATCGATGAACCGAGACGGCAAAGCCGACTGCCACTGACCGTAAACCCTGCGGTTTCCGGCAAACGAAATGGTGCACAGCGTCTCGGCGCGGGTGATTCCCACATAGGCCAGCCGCCGCTCCTCTTCCAGCTCGGTGGGCTCGCCCAGGCTGCGCACATGGGGGAACACGCCGTCCTCCAGGCCGATGAGGAACACCACCGGGAACTCCAACCCCTTGGCCGTGTGCAGCGTCATGAGCGTGACCTGCGTGCCGTCCGGTGCCGCCTCCTCCACGTTGGCCGTGAGGCTGACCGTCTCCAGGAACTCGGCCAGCGATTCGAACTCGCGGGCCTGGCCCAGCAGCTC
>JBATMT010000109.1:0-1855 GCA_049289975.1 Paracoccaceae bacterium
GGCCTCGATGGCGAGTTCGTCGCCGTCATGGGTGATGCTCATATACGCGACGATCCCGATGATGGCGGCAAGAAAGATTGCGCTGGTGATAATCGTGCCAAGGCCCATGCCTCCATATTCTGCGGGCTGGGACAGAAGGTCTCCGAAGCTGGCTCCAAGCGGGCGGGTGAAGATATAGGCCAGCCAGAAGCCAAGGATCGGATCGAGGCCAAAGAAGTAGTACCCTACTGTCAGCGAGGCGATGATGAGGCCGAACAGTATCCCGGTGGACAAGTAGCCCAAGCCGAAATGCTCGGCCACCAGATCACCTGTTGCCGTGCCAAGGGCGAAGGTGAACAAGATCGCCAGCCAGTACCAGGCTTCGCGCCGGGTGGTGCGGATCGAATGGATCGACAGGGTCCGCTCAGAGAAATACCATCCCGCGAAAGTGGCAATCAGCGCCAGCGTGAAGAACACGGTCGTCGTGACCAGAGACACGCCGAAGTTGTCAACCAGGTTGTCGGTGACAAGGGTGCCAACGATGCTGATCAGAACGACGGCCAACCAATAGGACCATGGCACATAGCGTTTTTGCCCGAATTGCAGAACCAGTGCCCCGATCAGCACGGCAGCCATAATCAGCGAGGTCGCAGTCAGACCAAAACCGAGGTTGACCGCCAAATAATCCGCTGCGGTCTCGCCCATCGTCACAGCCATCAGCTTGATCAGCCAGAAATCGACGGTGACCTTGGGAACCCGGTTGAGGGCGGCGGGGGTGTCCGACAGAGATGTCATGTTGGGTGCCTTGTCCATGTTCATTTGGCGGCCAGAAGCGCGAGCGCCTGCGCGCTGAAACCATCGGCCCTTGCATCATCATCAGCATTGCATCGTTCCAGGCCCTTGGTCTGGAAGTCGGTGGCAGCGACCTTGTCGGCTGCGGCAATTGCAATGGTTGCAAGACCCTCCGCCACGGCCTTCAGCATCACCTCACAGGGCAGTGCGCGTCCCGCCTCGTCGGTCACCGCGATACCGCTGACCATAGTCACACCGCCTGCCGGGGCCGTACCAGGCGCGTCGCCCGGGTTGTCGAGCGAGGTCGCAAGTGCCGCCAAGGTAGCAGTCACATCGGCAGCGGCGGGCTTGGGCGCCCGCAAAGCACCGAGTGCATCATCGGAGGCCTGATCGACATTTCCCCAGGCATTTCTGTCCATCGCGCGCAGCTTGGTTGCACCATCGTCCCACGCGGTTTCAAAGTCAGTGATCCGCTTTTCAGCAGCGACAAAGTCGCCGGTCGCTGCAATGGTTTCCACGTCAGAGATGATCTTCTTCATTGCCGACAGATCGCCCAGCGGATCGGTCGCAGCGGGGGTGGTTGCGGCCACTGCGGCAGGTGTTGCCACATACATTTGAAACGCGCTGAAACCCAGGACGGGCAGCGCGATCAGGGCTGTTGCAAGCAGGATTTGTTTCATTGCGAATTCCATTCGGTTGTTCGTCCGGTGCGGCATAGGCCGCACAACTTTCAGCAACATTCCGGCGACCTTACAGATTTGTAAGGTCGCGTCGGGCGCTGGCCATTCGACGATCAGTCGGCCTGTTCGGCACCGCCCTTGTCCTTGGCGATTTCAGTCGTGACGGGTGCGAAGCCGTCGGCCTGAACCGCGATGGTAAAAGTCTTGGCCGCCTGACTGGTGGCGTAGATCGAGTTCGGATTGGCCCGGAAATGGCCCGGTGCGGCGCCATCATCAAAGTGGATGCGGGCTTCGCCCCCGGCAGGCACAGTAAAGCCGTCAAGCTTGCGGAATGTGCCTTCTGTCGTGCCAGTATCGGCATCCTTGATAGCGACGTAGATCGAGAACCCAGTCAGGTCTTGTGT
>JBATMT010000110.1:0-3968 GCA_049289975.1 Paracoccaceae bacterium
GAGGTCGAGGGCTTGAAGAAGCACATGGGCGACAAACTCCTGATCGAGGATCTGAGCTTCTCGATTCCGCCGGGCGCCATCGTCGGTGTCATCGGCCCGAACGGCGCCGGCAAATCGACACTCTTCAAGATGATCACCGGTCAGGAAACCCCGGACGAAGGCTCGATCACGGTCGGCGACACGGTTCAACTGTCCTATGTGGATCAGTCGCGCGACGATCTCGACCCCAACAAGAACGTCTGGGAAGCCATCACCGACGCGCTCGACGTCGTGGTGCTCGGCGATGCCGAAGTCAACAGTCGCGCCTATTGCTCCAGCTTCAACTTCAAGGGCGCAGACCAGCAGAAGAAAGTCGGCCTGCTGTCCGGCGGTGAACGCAACCGAGTCCACATGGCCCGCCTGCTGAAAGCCGGCGGCAACGTGTTGCTGCTCGACGAACCGACCAACGACCTTGACGTCGAAACCCTCCAGGCACTCGAAGCCGCCATCGAAGATTTCGCTGGTTGCGCCGTGATCATCTCGCACGATCGTTTCTTCCTCGACCGTCTGTGTACCCACATCCTCGCTTTCGAAGGCGACGCCCATGTGGAATGGTTCGAAGGCAACTTCGAAGCCTACGAAGACGACAAGGTCCGCCGTCTGGGACCAGACTCAATCGAGCCGAAGCGGGTGAAGTACAAGAAGTTCACGCGTTAAACCATTTTGCGCGACCCCGCTTGCTTGCGGCCGGGTTCCACAAGTGGGTCGGGGTCACCCGGGCTCCGTCGCCATAACATAGGGTGCGCATTGAATGCGCACCCTCTCGCCCGGCAGTGATCACACCAGCCGCGCGTCCGACGGAACCGCCCAGCCCCTTCCGGTGTTGTCCCCCCAGAAACAACCCTGGAGGTTCCGATGAAGGGCATTATTGCATGGCTGCTCGGCGTACCGCTGTTCGTCATCATCCTGCTGTACGTCTTCAACTTCTTCTGACGGTGCCTTCAGGCAGCGGCTTCAGTTCTGTCGCCACTCCGATGAGCATGTGTCCACGACACGAAAAGGCCGCCGTTCCACCGGCGGCCTTTTGCGCTGTAGAATGACCCCTTCGATCTGTTACAGGTTAACATTCCCCTAACAGAAATTTTATTGTGTATATTTTTCAATTACTTGCAAATTGTCCCACAGTGGGACCTATCTGGCGACTGTCACCGTACAATGGGCCCGCCCCGCCACGTCGGCAGCCACCGATCCAAGCATAAGCCGGGAAATTCCACGCTTGTCGCCGGTCCCCATCACGATATGGTCGTAGCCGTGGGACTCGGCATAGCCAACGATCCCGGCTGCCGCCTCACGGCTGATGACTGCCGCAGTATCCACGTCCGCAGCGCCATGCTTCTTCGCCAGCTTCTCCGCATCCTCCAGAATGCGCGCCAATTCATCATCCGGCCAGTGATTGATCGTCGGCCCCCGGCCGCCACCATGCGCCACATTGACCGCACAGATGGTCAGCGGCACCTTCTTCATGGCGGACATTTCTGCTGCTTGAATAACGGCAATCGAAGAGTGGTCTGTCCCGTCGGTCGGGCAAAGAATCTTCTTGGTCATGATCTGTCCTTTCGCGATTTCTCTTGGACACACCCTGCCGCGACCAGTTCCCCGTTTCATTGACCTGTATCAACACTGCCCCAAAAAGCATCAGGGCGCGTGAACCACGCGCCCTTAGCATGCTCGCCTGAACCGACTTCGTCCAGGCAATCTGTCTGGTGGACCGCTTAGCGGCGACCACGTACCGACGAGAACGTCACGACTTCGCTGTAGCCAACCGAGCGCGAGCGGCCCGTCGAAGTCCCTGCCGAAGCGCCGCCAATGCGAGCGAGAGCGTTTGCACGGCCTTGGCGAGCGAGTTGGATCATGCTGGTCATTTGAGTATCCTTCCGAGTGTGTGAGTTGTGTTTGATTTGTGCGGTCGCCGCCGCAGAACCTGTCTGAACTGCCGGTTTGACCCGTACTTAGTGAGCGAACTCGGTCACAGCGCCGCCAAAGGTGGCATTTCCATGACGTTGAGCTGAACGGAAGCGAACACCTGCACCAGCAGCCAACATATTTCCACAGGGGAAGCCACCGAGACGAGCAGGAACGCTCGAGCGATTTTTCCGCGCCATTTCAATGATATCTGCCATTTGTTCGCCCTTTCACTTCATCCGGTCCGATCTTCGCGGCGTCTTCGCACCGCCACAATCGGCTTGTGAGAACAAACTTGTTCCACACACGTGTCCGAATCCGGGCGCAACCCTGACGAGAATGTGTTTTTATGGGGGTATTTTCGGGACACCAAACGCCATTGTTTCGCCAAATGGCGAGTAAGTTTGCTGCAGCGGTGTTATTTCCTCGAACCTGACACGATTAAAATCAGAACCTAGGCCTTTATCTGACCAGCTCGGGAGGGCGATTCCCAAAAAACCAGTCTTAGATGTCTTTGAGATTCGGCTTCAGTTCATTTAAGTCAGGTGGGGGGGATACGACAGGCTTTCGCCTCAATACTATAGTACTCGAAATGGTCCTTATCACGAAATTACAAGCAAAATTCTAAAACTATGGTTAGTTTAACAGATCAGTTTAGAAAAATCAACCTAAACTCTACTCATACGAGTTCTGGCGCGCAGAACCCGCCAAACTGACAAGGCTATCAAGGGAAGGCAATAGATGACGGCCCAGGCAATCTTGTCTGTGGTCATCACCCAATGCACGAATGTCAGGATTGCGGCAGGATAGACCCAGCGCTGAAGAGATTTCCATTTCGTCCCCATAGCTCTCACAGAATAATCGTTCGAAGTAAGGGCGAGCAGAACGAAAAGACCCATGGCAATCCAGCCAACGAGTATGTCGAAACGCTCGAAAGAACGTATCAAAACACCCATATTCGCACCGGTAAGCCAGAAAAAGAGGTGCAAGCAGGCATAGCCAAATGAGGCGACCCCAAGATAGCGACGCCGGGCTTTGAGCCACGGCAGCGGCCCCACAAGCAACATCAGTGGCGTGATCATCATGGTGACGATCAGAAGCCATCCGGAGATTTCGCCCGTTAACGGGACATAGGGAACCCGTCCGTGCAGAACGAAGAACTGAGCCAGAATGTAGATTGCAGGCAAGGTAAGAACGAGCCAAAGCAAATAAACATTGTCAACGATGCCGCGTACAAAACCCCGTTTTCCACCTGTATTATTAACCATTTCCGGCCTGCAACTTAAAATTTTCGTCGTTCGAAACTCGAATTTCCTACTCGGCGGCCATCGCCGGTGAGTTGGGGTCTTTCTTCACTTCGAATTCTTCGTGATAGGAACGTTCGACATTGACGTTCCAGACATCATTGTTCTCACCCAGGATGTTGCGAGCGGCATACATCGCCGACAGCATCGAATGGTCCTGGTTGTTATAACGATGCAGACCATTGCGCCCAACGGTCTGGAAGTTTTCGAGGCTCATGAGCCACTCCTCCAGAACATCAAGAGCTTCCCTGTATTCACCGTCATAGACTGGATAGGCCTTCGGTTGCCGAATGATGGCAGCGCCGATGACATCTTTGGCGTTCGCAAGCCCGAGGATCTCAAGCTCTTTTGCCGCCAACTCGCGCAGGTCTTCGTCTTTCGTCTCCCAAAGACCATCGCCTTCCTGGCAGAAATACTCCATTCCAATCGACGCAGTGTTCTGATCCGGCAGCATCTCTTTTGACCAGGCGCGGAAGTTCTGAATCCGGCCAACCTGCACTTTGGGAGAATGGATATAGATCCAGTTGTCCTTGAACGGGTCGGCGTGGTCTAGAACCAGCGTCACAATCAGGAAGTCACGATACCGCAGTTTGTTGGCTGCCTCGATCACCTCCGGCGGCGGTGGCGGATCAAAGGCGTGGATCAGGTCGCGAAGCGCCATCGTATTGATGAATTCGTCGCCAGCAATCCGCTCTTCGACCGGTGCGGTGCCATCAGTAGACC
>JBATMT010000111.1:0-1977 GCA_049289975.1 Paracoccaceae bacterium
CGCCGAGGCCGCGCGCCTGTCGAACCGCATTGCGCCCGAACATCTTGAACTCTGCACCGCAGACCCTGAGGCGCTGGCGCTCGACATTACTCATGCCGGAGCGATCTTCCTTGGTGCCTACACTCCCGAAGCCATCGGCGACTATATCGGCGGCCCGAACCACGTCCTGCCCACCGCCCGCTCTGCACGCTTCTCCTCGGGCCTCTCGGTCATGGACTTCCTCAAGCGCACCACCATCGCCCGTATGACGCCCGAGGCGCTTGCCGCCATCGGTCCCGCTGCCGCCACGCTCGCCCGTTCCGAAAGCCTGGAGGCCCACGGCTTGTCGGTTCAGGCCCGACTTGAGCGACTCAATGCCAGAAACCCTTGACGCGGCCCGAAAATCCCGCTTTTGGGCTGATCGAGTAAGTTTTTGCCAAATCGCCCGGCCGACTTCCGGCCGTCCGCTGTGACGGAGGTCCAGATGACGCGTATCTGCCATATCGACATCGACGACCGCGGCCTGCCCGCGCCGACGCCAGAGATCGAACAGGAACGCAAGGTCGCGATCTTCGACCTTCTCGAAGACAATTCCTTTGCGCTTCCGGCCAAGAATGGCACAGCCCCACCCGTCGGTCCGTTCCGTCTTGCACTCGCTATCCGCGAAGGCAGGCTGGTCTTTGATCTCGGCTCCGAGGCGGGCCAGAAAGTTGCCGAGTTCCACCTGTCTCTCGGTCCGTTCCGGCAGGTGGTGAAGGACTATTTCCAGATTTGCGAAAGCTACTTCGACGCGGTCAAGCGACTGCCCCCGGCGCAGATCGAAGCCATCGACATGGCCCGTCGCGGCATCCATAACGAAGGCGCCCGCGTCCTTCAGGAACGGCTCGAAGGCAAGGCCGACCTCGATATCGACACGGCGCGCCGCCTGTTTACCCTCATCTGCGTCCTGCATTTCGGAGGCTGATCTTGGGTGACGCGCGGCTTCCCAGTTCGATCCTGTTTTGTTGTGACCACAACGCCGTGCGCTCGCCAATGGCCGAGGGCATGATGAAGAAGTTCTATGGGCGTGCCGCCTATATCCAATCGGCTGGCGTGCGCAACGATATGGAGATTGACGGTTTCGCCATCGCGGTCTGTCAGGAAATGGGTATCGAGCTCTCGCGTCACCGCTCTCGCTCGTTCGAAGAGATGCGCCAATGGGGCGACGATCTTTCCGGCTTCGATCTCGTCGTGGCGCTGTCGCCCGCAAGCCAGCGGCAAGCGCTTGAGTTCACAAGGTTCTTCCATCTTGATGTCGAATACTGGCCGATCCTCGACCCGACGGGCATTGGGGAATCGCGCGAGGCAAAGCTAGCCGCCTACCGGCAGACGCGCGATCAGATCAAGGCCCGCATGATTGAACGCTTCGGTCCGCCGGTCACCACCGAACCCGAGGGGGCAGAGCCTGAACAGGGCTGAGGCTTGCCTTTCCGCCTTCCTGTGCTAGCCTGTGCGCTGGTCAATTATCAGTCGTCTTGAGGGTATCATGCGCACCAATTTCCTGCTTCTCGCTTTCGCCGCCTCGGCGTCGTTCCTCGCACCTGCCGCCATTGCGCAGTCGCAAAGCACGCCGGAAGTAGCGCTGTGCGATCCGTTCCTGCTGTCTGGCGACAACAACAATGACAATGGCAACGAGGACCCGGCCAAGGAAACCCAAAAGGTCCGCTACGATCTTGAGAAAGCCGAGACTCTCAGCACCGAACAGGCGATCATGGACGCCGTCTATGAAGAGACGTGGGACCTCAAAACCCTCGCTCCGGTCGAACGCACTGCAATGTGCGTGGGCCAGCCGACCTATGTCGTAAACTGGGCCGAGATCCTTGGCACGGATGAAAACGGCGAGCCTGCCGTCATCGCCAAAGGCTTCTTCCGGTTCGTCAAGGATGGCACGTTCGAGTTCGACTTCAACAAGCGCCCCTATATCGGCAAATGGACGGTCAAGGACGCCCAGATGACGCT
>JBATMT010000112.1:0-7744 GCA_049289975.1 Paracoccaceae bacterium
CACGGGCGGGACGGCCCTAACGAGGCGGCCCGGATGGGCGGCGCGCAGAACCAATGAGGAAAGCACGAATGACGGCGAAGGTGATTGACGGCAAGGCGTTTGCGGCGAAGGTGCGCGGACAGGTGGCCGAGCATGTGGCGCGGCTGAAGGCCGAACACGGGCTGACGCCGGGGCTGGCGGTGGTGCTGGTGGGCGAGGACCCGGCGTCTCAGGTCTATGTGTCGTCGAAGGGCAAATCGACCGTCGAGGTCGGCATGGCGAGCTACGAACACAAGCTTGACCGCGAGACGTCCGAGGCAGACCTGCTGGCACTGATCGACAGGCTGAACCGCGACCCCAAGGTGCACGGCATTCTGGTGCAACTGCCCCTGCCGGGACATCTCGACAGCGATCTGGTGATCAATGCCATTGATCCTGCCAAGGACGTGGACGGGTTCCATATCTCGAATGTGGGCCTTCTGGGCACCGGTCAGAAGTCGATGGTGCCGTGCACGCCCCTGGGCTGCCTGATGATGCTGCGCGACCATCTGGGCTCGCTGGCGGGGCTGAACGCGGTTGTGGTTGGGCGCTCGAACATCGTCGGCAAGCCGATGGCCCAGCTTTTGCTGGGCGACAGCGCCACGGTGACGATCGCGCATTCGAAGACGCGCGACCTGCCCGGCACCTGCCGTCAGGCCGATATCCTGGTGGCGGCGGTGGGCCGGCCCGAGATGATCCCCGGCGACTGGGTCAAGCCCGGCGCGACGGTGATCGACGTGGGGATCAACCGCATCGAGAAGGACGGCAAGACGCGGCTGGTGGGCGACGTGCACTATGAGAGCGCGGCGCGGGTTGCAGGCGCCATCACCCCGGTACCGGGCGGTGTCGGACCGATGACCATCGCGTGCCTTCTGGCTAACACCCTGACCGCCGCCTGCCGCGCCAATGGTCTGGCCGAGCCAAAGGGCCTGACCGCCTGAGAGGGGCTCCGCCCCGTCCCCGGACAAACCGGGGACCCCCCGGGGTACTTCACGTCGGAAAAGAGCCGCCCAGATCCGGGCGGCTTTTTGTTGGGGGGTGAAGGACGGGTTGATGCCAGCGCCCGCCCTGAGAGAAAGCCGTTCAGGGTCAGAGGCTTGGGCGAAGTCATGGGTATTCCAAAGGTATTCCAGACGTATGCTCTACGTATGCCAAACCCCACCCGAAACGAAGCAGCGAGACGTGCAGGGCAGTCAGAGCGCGAGATAGCCGATGCCTGCGAAAACGACGGCGACAGAGCCCCATTGCAGGGGGCCGAGCTTTTCCTTGAGGAACGCCCACGCCAGAAGAATCGTCACAACGCCGAAGATCGACGAGGTGACTGCGGCAAATTCGGCATGTGGCAAAGTGCCGGCGGCCTGCACGAGGCCAAGGGCTGTGGCGTCGCAAAAGCCCATGGCGCACAGGAGGCCCCACGGCACACCCTGCCGTTGCAGGGGGATGCGCCGGAGCAAGATAAAGCCGCCCACGACCATAAGTGCGCTGGTGCGCGCGGTGACGATGGTTGGCCACTCGTTGCCGCCTTGGCTGGCGAACTGTCCCAGCGCAAAGGTCGTGCCGAAGCCGAGTGCCGAGAGGCTTGCCCAGATCAGGGCATCACGTGTGGCATTGGCCGGGCGAGCCGGTGCCGAGCCGCCTGTGTCTTCGTGATGGTCAGTCAGAACCGCAATCATCGCAACGCCGAAGACGATTGCGAAGACCGCGAGCCATTGGCCCAGCGTCGGGTATCTGCCCTGTGCGGCGGCGACGAGCAGCGACAGAATCGGAAAGGCACCGATGACCGGCGATACCAGGCGCACAGGGCCGATGCCGAAGGCACGGTAAAGGCCGAAGGCCGCGAGCGAATACGTCGCACCTGAGAGTACCGCCAGTGACAGGCTTGGCAAAGTTACCGCGCTCCAGTCGCCAAGGATCAGGGCAGCGGGACCGACAAGGAAAAGCCCGGTGATCAGGATCGTCAGCATTGTCATGGGAATTCCGGCCCTTGCCGTCGCAAAGGAGGCGCAGACATCGTGAACGCCCCAGCAAAGTGCCGCGATCAGGCCGAAGGTCAGGGACAGCATGGCGGCTCCTAGCGGCGGCGGATAGCGCCGCTTAACAAATCGTTCCAAATTCCGCCGGTGTGCACAAGATGGCTTGCGAGGTCGGGATGGGCGGACTATTCTTTTTATGAAACATTGTTTACGCGCATTCAATGTTGCGGAGGAGGACCGATGTCGCTGGCCAATCACCCTGCAGTCCTGTCCGGCCCGCCGAGGGCGAGCCGGATCATCGAACCGATTGGCCTTCGGGCCTTGCCGGGGACCGAGCGCTACATGGTCGAAGGGGCAGGGGCGATCTTGATCCTTGTCGAGCCGGGCGACCGGGTGCGGATCGTCAATGACGAGGGCGGTCAGCCCTGCGAGATCGTGGCGACCGACGTGACGGGCCGGGTCGATGCGGGGATGCTGGGCCAGTCATCTTCGGCGGATGCGGCAGGGCTGAAGGCGCTTTTGATGTCGGGCGACGACAGTCTGGCGCGATTGCGCAAGGGGATCGCGCAGCGCGGGATCGATCTGGCGCAGCAAGGCGCAGTCCGGCTCTTTGGACCGGCGACGAAAGCGGGCGCGGACGAGACATTCACCGTAACGCGTGCCGGGTCGCTGATCATTGCGGCACCGGGGGGCGACATGGCGCCCGAGGCGCAAGATACCGCCACGCAACTGACCGTGCATGTGACCCGCGCCAGACTGAAAAGTGCGGCGCGGTTCGAGTTGCCGGACCCGCTGGCCGACCCGATCCTTGATCTGAGGGTAAGGTCAGCCACGGCGGAGTCCTATTTCGTC
The DNA here is from genome assembly GCA_049289975.1 of Paracoccaceae bacterium. GTDB lineage: Bacteria > Pseudomonadota > Alphaproteobacteria > Rhodobacterales > Rhodobacteraceae > TMP-24. Next base: position 2,844 of record JBATMT010000112.1, read on the forward strand.
AAGGCGGGCGATTACTTGCAGATCATCGATGTCGATGGCCGCCAATGCACGGATTTTCAATGCTTTTCGGCGCGCAAGCTGGACAAGGGCATTGAGCACGCGCTTGACGTGACTGCGACGCGGAGCGCGATGGGACATGTCTATCCGATGCCGGGGCTGCATTCCAAATACTTCGATCAGGACTTCGTGCCGCTGATCGAGGTCATTCAGGACACTTGCGGGCGTCATGACACGTTCGGGCTGGCCTGCACGGCGAAGTATTACGACGATATCGGCTATCCGGGCCATGTGAACTGCACCGAGAACTTCAACGGCGCGTTGGACAAATATGGGGTAGGGCCGCGCGGCGGCTGGATGGCCGCGAACTTCTATTTCAACACCGGCGTTGACGGGCATGGCGTGATGTACGCCGACGAGCCTTGGTCGCGGCCGGGGGACTATGTGCTGGTCAAGGCACTGACCGATCTGGTCTGCGTTTCTTCTGCTTGCCCCGACGACACCACCGCCGCCAATGGCTGGGACCCGACCGATATACATGTGCGCGCCTATTCGGGCGCGGAAACCTTCAAACGCGCGGTGGCGATCCGTCCCACCAAAGATTCGGAGCCGAAGATGACCAAGGAAACCGGATTCCACGACCGACTGTCGAAACTCACGCGGAATTTCGTGGAATATCGCGGCTACTGGCTGGCGAACGCGTTCGCGGCGGCTGGGCCGATCGAGGAATATTGGGCCGCGCGGCAGAAGTGTGTCGTGATGGACCTGTCGGCGCTGCGCAAGTGGGAGATCACCGGGCCGGACGCCGAAGTGCTGATGCAATACACGCTCACGCGGGATGTGAAGAAGCTGGCGGTGGGGCAGATCGTCTATTCGGCGATGTGCTATCCGCACGGCGGCATGATCGACGACGGAACGGTGTTCCGCCTTGGGCAGGATAACTTCCGCTGGGTTGGTGGCGACGACTATTCGGGCATCTGGCTGCGCGAACAGGCGGAGAAGCTGGGGCTGAAGGTTCTCGTCCGTTCGTCGACCGATCAATTGCACAATCTTGCAGTGCAGGGGCCGGAGAGCCGGGAGCTGTTGAAGAAGGTGGTGTGGACGCCCGCGCATCAGCCGACGATGGACGAATTGGGTTGGTTCCGCTTTGCCGTGGGCCGGATCGGCGCTGCGGACGGGATACCGATTGTGGTGTCGCGGACCGGCTACACCGGCGAGTTGGGCTATGAGGTCTGGTGTCACCCGAAGCACGCGGGCGAGGTGTTCGATGCGATCTGGGCGGCGGGCAAGGATCACGGGCTGACGCCGATGGGCTTGCAGGCGCTGGATATGCTGCGGATCGAGGCGGGGCTGATCTTTGCGGGCTATGACTTCAGCGATCAGACCGATCCGTTCGAGGCTGGCATCGGCTTTACCGTGCCGCTGAAATCCAAGACTGACGATTTCATCGGGCGCGACGCCTTGCTGCGTCGCAAGGAGCATCCGAGCCGCAAGTTCGTGGGGCTGGTCGTCGAGGGCAACGTGACCGTGGGCCACGGCGATTGCATCCATATCGGGCGTGCGCAGGTGGGCGAAGTCACGTCGGCGATGCGCTCGCCGCTGTTGGGGCAGAACATCGCACTGGCACGGGTGGATGTGGCCCATGCCGAGGTCGGAACCGAGGTGGAAGTGGGCAAACTTGACGGACATCAAAAACGGTTGCCCGCAAAGATAGTAGGCTTGTCGCATTACGACCCGAAAAAGACCCGTCCGCAATCGTGAGGTAGGAAGATGGCCGCAAGTATTCTGGATCAGATCGGCGGCGAGGCCGAACTCAGGAAGCTTGTGGACCGGTTCTACGATCTGGTGGAGAGCGACCCGCGCGGCGACAATATCATGCGGCTGCACTTCCGTGGGCATGGGCTGAGCCATGTCCGCGAAGAGCAGTTCCTGTTCCTGTCGGGGTTTCTGGGCGGGCGGCGCTATTACCTTGAGAAGCATGGCAATATGGATGTGCGGCTGATGCATGCGCATGTGCCGATTGCCACCAAGGACGCCGAAGACTGGCTGGCGCTGATGGATCAGGCGATTGCCGATTGCGGCCATGCCGGGCCGCACGTCGAGAAGATGCGCGAAACCTTCCGGCGCGTTGCGCACATGCTGGTCAATGATCTACAGGAGTGGGGGCTGAAGGCCGCGATGGCCTGAGTGGTGAGGAGCCTTCCAATGTCAAAACCCCGTGCGCGTGACCTTGGCCTGCCGCTTCGCGGCGCGCCGGGGCGTTTCAACGCCATCACCGATGTTCCCGGCGTCAAGGTGGGCTTCACCACGCTGACCGATCCGGCCAAGAACATGCGGACAGGCGTGACAGCGATCTTGCCGCGTGACGAAAAGGGCAGTCCGAGCCCGGTGTGGGCGGGGTTCCATTCGTTTAATGGCAACGGCGAGATGACCGGCACGCACTGGGTGAACGATGCGGGCTATTTCCTTGGGCCGGTGATGATCACCAACTCCCATGGAATCGGGGCTGTGCATCACGGTGCAACGCGGTGGATGATCGAGCACTACGATACCTATTTTGGCAATGACCACGCCTGGGCCATGCCGGTGGTTGCCGAGACATATGATGGACTCCTGAACGATATCAACGCTTTGCATGTCACTCCTGATCACGCGGTTGAAGCGCTGAAAGCGGCAAAGTCGGGGGCGGTTGCGGAGGGTTCCACAGGCGGCGGCAATGGCATGATCGCCTATGGGTTCAAGGGCGGGACGGGTACATCGTCGCGGCTGGTGGAGATCGGCGGCAAGGTCTACACGGTGGGGGTGTTGGTACAGGCCAACTACGGCAAGCGCGTGGATTTCACGGTTCTGGGCGTACCGGTCGGGCAGGAGATTCCGGCGGGAGCGATCAGCAGGCGCGACATGGGGTCGATCATCGTGGTGATCGCGACAGATGCGCCGATGTCGGACGCAAACCTGCGCCAGCTTGCCAAGCGCGGCACTCTTGGGATCGGGCGGACGGGAACCTCGGGCGGATATTCGTCGGGCGATCTTTTCCTTGCGCTGTCCGTCGCCGATCCTGTGCCGGTGCCGCCGCATGCCGGGCCGGTGCTGACCCGGCAGTGCCTGAATTGGGAAGAGCTTGATCCGATCTATGATGCCGCCGTCGATGCCACGGATGAGGCGATCCTGAACGCCATTGTCGCGGGCGAGGATGTGGAATCGTTCAAGCCCAAGGGGCAAGTGTGCCACGCCCTTGATACGGCGCAGCTACTGGAGATCATGCGCACCTATGGGCGCGGGCCGGTCGCCTGAAAGGCCGTTACTGGTCTATGAAGGCGCGGACGGCGGCGGTGTATTCTTCTGGCGCCTGAAGCATGGCGAAGTGGCTGGCATCCGGCAGGATCACCAGTTTTGAACCGGGGATTACCGCAGCCATATGCTCGGTATGGGCGCGGAGGATCGCCTCGTCATGGTCGCCAACCACGATGGCGGTGGGTGTGGTGATCTTGGCCACATCGGCGTCGGGCCAGTTCGGCTGGCTTGCCCACATCTCGCTGATCTGGGCGACGAAGGCGTCATACTGGTCGGGCGTCGGGGACATCTTGGCATAGTCCTCGCCCATCCAGGTGATGTAGCTGCCAAAGACCGCGTTGGTGGCGACGGCGGGATCGACGCCATCAGTCGTGATGTTGGCGGCCTGCGCGAACAGATGATCGAGCCTTTCGGGATGCTTCATCGCGATGTCGAGGCCGATGATGCCTCCGTCTGACCATCCAACGAGATCAACCTTGGGAATCTTGAGATAGTCGAGGAGCGCCACATAATCGGATGACATGAGGTCATAGCCGAAGGGCTCATCGGTGCGGGTCGAGCGGCCGTGGCCACGGCTGTCGGCGACGATGACAAGGTGATCCTTCATCAGGTCGGTGACCTGATTTGACCAGATGTCGGCATTGCCCAGCCCGCCATGAATCAGCAGGACCGGATCTCCGGCGCCATAGGTCGCGTAATACATCTCGATCCCGTTGACCGGGGCCTTGCCCGACGAGGCGGCCTCGGGCATCGGGCCGGGGTGCGGGACGGTCATCCAGCGATCTTCGGCCAGACCGGGGCTGGCGAGGGTAAGAAGGGCGGTCGCGGCAAGGGTTGTGGCAGCAATGACAGAACGCATGTTGGACATCCTTCGGCTGTGATGCGCGAAGCTAGGTCCAAGGGTGACGACGCGTCAAGCGGAAGCTGGAGGTGTTGTAACCCTGTCAGCTGCCGACGACAGTAAGGTCGGAGCCTGCGGCGGTGAGGGCCGATCCGATGTCATCGGCTGGAGCGGCGTTGGTGAAAAGGTGGGTGACGTCGCTAAACGGGCAGACCGAGATCAGACCGCGACGGCCGAACTTGCTGGCGTCTGTCACCACGATACGGTGATTGCCGCGCGAGAGGACCATGCGGGCGAATTCTGCCTCGTCGAGGTCGAAATCCATGATGCCGGAGGCGTCCACCGCGCCTGCCGAGATCACTGCATGTTCGACGGTGAACTGCGCGACGAAATCGAGCGCTGACTTGCCGAAGGCCGCGCCATTGTCGGGGCGGAGTTCGCCGCCCGCCATATAGACGCGGTTGCCGTTCTGGGTGGCGAGCGTGCGGGCAATGTCGGACGAGTTGGTAATGATGGTCAGACGGCGGTGGCGGACAAGTTCGCGGGCGAGAAAGCTGGTGGTGGTGCCGGTGTCGAGCATCACCGCCTCGCCATCGCGAATGGTTGCGGCCACGGCGCGGGCAATGGCGCGCTTGGCCTCGGCGTTTTCGCGCATCCGGCGCTGAAACGGCGCCTCGCCCAGTTGGCCTGCCAGCCCGACGGCACCGTGGGTGCGCACCAGAAGCCCGCTTTCCTCAAGTGGTTTCACGTCGCGGCGGATGGTTTCGAG
>JBATMT010000113.1:0-18662 GCA_049289975.1 Paracoccaceae bacterium
CGCTGAATGCCGGTGGGGCGGGGCTGAGTGCCAACGCCACGCGACTTGCCACGATCGCTGACAATATCGCGAACTCCAGCACCTATGGCTACAAGCGCGCCTCGACTGACTTCGAGAATTTCGTGATCAACCAGTCGCGCGGAGCAGGCACCTATTCAGCCGGAGGTGTGCGCGCCAGCGCCTCGCGGATCATCGACGAGCACGGTGCGCTGGTGGCAACCTCGAACGCGCTGGATCTTGCGGTTGCCGGACGTGGCATGCTGCCCGTCACTACCGCTGCCTCGCTGAATGGCACAACGGGCGAGCGACCGATGATGATGACGTCGACGGGAGCATTCAGGGCCGATTCCGAAGGCATCCTGAAAACTGAATCCGGTCTTGTCCTGTTAGGCTGGCCCGCGAATGCAGATGGCAGCATCCCCGTCTTGCCGCGCGATACGATGTCCGGGTTGCAACCGGTCGTCATAAACGCGAACCAGACAGCGGGTGACCCGACAACGTTCGTATCGCTTGGCGTCAACTTGCCTGCGACTGCCACCGAGTCGACGGGTTCTGGCAGCAGTCTGCCGCTGTCGGTCGAGTATTTTGGCAACCTCGGCACCTCAGAGACACTGGACATCACCTTTGCGCCGACGGTTCCAGGGAGTGGCGCATCGAATACCTGGACGATGGAAATTCGTGACTCAGCGCAAGGTGGCGCGGTGATAGGGCAATACACCCTTGTATTCGACAACACGCGCGCCAACGGGGGAACGCTTGCGTCGGTCACAACGCTTGCAGGTGGGGCATACAACGCAACCACCGGAGAGCTTTCGCTGACGGTCGCAGGCGGGCCTCTTACGGTTGCCATCGGCAAGCTTGGCGACGCAAACGGCTTGACCCAGCTTTCCGACAATTTTGCACCGACGTCGATCACCAAGGACGGCTCTCCAGTTGGCAACCTGACGTCGGTCGAGGTCGACGACAGCGGTTACATCACCGCAACCTACGACACAGGATTTACCCGCCGCATCTATCAAATACCAGTGGTCGATGTGCCAAACCCGAATGGATTGATTTCGTTGAATAATCAAACTTTCCAGGTTTCACCGGACTCTGGCTCCTTCTTCCTTTGGAATGCTGGTGACGGACCGACCGGGGCTATCGTCGGCTATGCGCGCGAAGGGTCAGCAACGGATGTGGCAGCAGAATTGACCAACCTGATCCAGACACAGCGCGCCTATTCGTCGAACGCAAAGGTGATCCAGACTGTCGACGAAATGTTGCAGGAAACGACGAACATCAAGCGGTGAATTGTCCGGTGGAGTAGGGTGAAATGAGTATTTCGGCGTCACTATCAAATGCACTGTCCGGTCTGACTGCCGCCTCTCGGCAAGCGGAAGTGATATCGTCGAACGTCTCGAACGCGCTGACACCGGGCTATGCGCGCAGGCGGGTCGAGCTTTCGGCGGAATCGCTGGCAGGCAGGGGCGCCGGGGTTCGTGTGGACGGTGTGACGCGGGTGGTGGACCAATATCTGTTGGCCGACCGACGGCTTGCAGATGCCGACGCCGCAAACAGCAATGTACGTACAGCTTTCTTGAACGGTCTTGAAAAGGCAATCGGGGCGCCGGGGGAAAGCGGCTCGCTATCTGATCAGTTCGCAGCTTTGGATGCAGCGTTCGTTCAGACAGCAAGCCGCCCGGATTCACAGGCACGGCTTCAGCAGGTCGTTTCTACGCCATATTCACTGGCTCAGAAATTCAATTCCCTGTCCGACACGATCCAGCAATCGCGCATGATGGCCGACGATGATATCGCCAATCAGGTCGACGATCTGAACCGGTCTCTGGCGCAGATTGATCAGTTGAATTCGGATATTCTGGCAGAGCGAAGTTCCGGCAGGGACGCCACCGCCCTGATGGATCAGCGCCAGCGCGCCATCGACCATGTGGCTGGGATCGTTCCGATCCGGGAAGTGGCACGGAATCGGGATCAGGTGGCGATCTATACTACCGGCGGTGCAGTCCTGCTGGATGGCAATCCTGCTGTGATCGACTTCAATCCGGTCAGCACGATTACCGCCGACATGACCAAGGCATCCGGTGCCCTATCGGGTCTGTCGATCAACGGAGTGCAGATCGATACCAGTGAACGTGGCCCGCTTGGCGGTGGTACATTGGGCGCACAGTTTGCAATCCGCGACGACCTTGCTCCGGGCACTCAGACCCAGATTGACGCTCTGGCGCGCGACCTGATCGAGCGATTCCAACAGCCGTCCGTCGATCCGAGCCTGTCGACAGGTCAGCCGGGGCTGTTTACCGACAGAGGCAACATTGCCGACCCGCTGTACGAAGCTGGCCTTGCCGGACGAATTGACGTGAATGCGATCGCCGATCCTGCTCGGGGCGGTGCTCTTTGGCGCCTCCGCGACGGGTTGGGTGCAGCTGCGCCAGGCGACGTTGGCAATGGTGCACTTCTGTCTGCTTACAGCGATGCTCTGGCACAGAAGCTTGTTCCCGTTTCGGGAGGATTTACTGGTTCGGCACGGTCGGCTGGCGGTCTGGCGGCAGACGTCTTGTCAAATGTCGCCGGAAAAAGACAGTCGGCAGAAGCGGCGCAAAGCTACTCAAGTGCGCGGCAAAGCAGTCTGGTCCAGCAAGAACTGCAAGATGGTGTCGATACTGATGCAGAACTCCAGCACCTGATGCAGGTCGAGCAGGCATATGCCGCAAATAGCCGTGTCATCCAGACGATTGACGACATGATGAAGCAATTGATCGGACTTTGAGCCATGACCAACATCACGACCGGCGACATGGCGCGCGCCTATCTTCTGCGGCACCACACGTCTGACCTCAAGACGCAGATGCAACGCCTGACAGGTGAACTGTCGAGCGGCAGAAAAGCCGATCTTGGCAAGGCGGTTGCGGGCGATTTTCGGACGCTCGCCGGGATCGAACACAGTTTAAGCTCGCTGAAGGCCTATCAAACTGCAGCAACAGAAGCCGGACTGTTTGCGGGTGCCATTCAGACTGCTCTGGAGACCGTCCAAGATACCACGGCGCAGGTCTCACCCAAGCTTCTCGCGGCTGGAACGAGTGGCAACGTGACACAAGTGCGAACTTCGGCAACAGAGGCACGACAAGCTCTTTTCTCGGCCGCATCTGCACTCAACGTCCAGGTTGGCGACCGCTATCTGCTGTCCGGCACCGCAACGGATCAGCGGCCGGTTTCCGGGGGTCAGGACATTCTGGACGCACTGACGGTTGCAATCGCAGGGCAGACCACAGCCGCAGGCGTCACCTCGGCGATCTCGGCTTGGTTCGACGCACCTGCCGGTGGCGGCGGTTATGTGGACAGCATCTATGGCGGTTCGCAGTCGGCATTAACGCCGTTCCGGATCGGGCAGGAGGCGGAGGCAAGCATTGGACTTACGGCTGCTGATCCGGACCTGCGTGAAGTTCTGAAAAGCCTGGCCATCGGTGCCATGGTTGCGGAAGGCGCGTTGGCCGGTGACCCAGTCGGGCAAGCGTTGCTGGTCAGGACATCCGGACAGAAGCTGATTTCTGCAGACGGCAACCTGACCGCAATACGCGCCGATGTGGGAGTAGTTGAAGCGCACGTCGCCGATACAGTGACCCGCAATGCCGCAGAGGCGTCTACGCTTGAAATCACGCGAAATGGTGTCATCGCTGCCGATCCTTACGAAACCGCAAGTGATGTCGAAGCCATCAGTACCCAACTTGAAACCATGTACACTTTGACTGCGCGGCTGTCGCGGCTGTCGCTTGCGAACTATCTCAGGTGAAAGTGCTGCTCCTTCTCTTGGGGGTACTGTTGGCTACCCCGCTGGTGGCGTCTCCGGTCCGGATCAAGGATCTGGTCGACTTCGACGGCGTGCGCAGCAACGATCTGGTTGGATACGGCCTGGTCGTCGGGTTGAACGGGACGGGAGACGGACTCCGCAACGCTCCATTCACCGAGGAAATCCTGTCAAACCTTCTTGAAAGGCTAGGCGTCAATGTGACTGGTGAGAGTCTGCGCCCCAAGAACGTCGCCGCAGTTTTCGTGACCGCCAGCCTGCCGCCGTTCGCCCGCGCCGGAAGCCAGATAGATGTTTCCGTCTCGGCCATCGGCGACGCTAAGAGCCTTCTGGGCGGAACATTGGTGATGACACCGATGAATGCCGCAGATGGGCAGATCTATGCTGTCGCTCAGGGCGCGATCATTGCCGGAGGGGCCTCTGCCGAAGGCAAGGCCGCAAGTGTGGTTCAGGGTGTGCCGACCAGCGGATCAATCCCGGCAGGTGCGCGGGTTGAACGTGAAATCAGCTTCGACTTTTCAGGTTTGTCCGTTGTGCGGCTGGCGTTGCGGACACCCGACTTCACGACGGCAGAACGCATTGAGGTTGCCATCAATCAGGAATTCGGTGGTCAGGTGGCCGAAATGACGGATGCGGGGACCGTGTCCCTGTCGATCCCGGCGACCCGGATGAAGTCACCTGCGCATGTGTTGGGGCGAGTTGAAAACATTGTCGTGGAACCTGAGCAGCGAGCGCGTGTCGTCGTCGACCAAAGGTCCGGGACAATCGTCATGGGTCAGGACGTCAGGATCAGTCGCGTTGCCGTCAGTCAGGGCAACCTGACGCTGCGGGTTCAGGAAGCACCGATTGCGGTGCAACCCAACCCCTTCGCCGAGGGCGAGACGGTTGTCGTACCCCGAACCGAAGCCAGTATTCAGGAGGAACCGGGGATAGGCATGGCCGAGATCAGTGATGGCGCGTCCTTGTCTGAGGTTGTGGCAGGGCTTAATGCCTTGGGCGTCTCGCCACGAGACATGATCGACATCCTAAAGAGCATCAACGCCGCTGGTGCGCTGCATGCCGAATTTGTGGTCAACTGAGCCTAGCCGTCGAAGTTCGCGGCCCGCCAGACCTCGTGGCCTGCAAGCACCGTCAGTTGCACTTCGGTCTCACTGATCGCATAGGGATCGCACGACAGGATGTTGCGGTCCAGAATGATGAAATCGCCCGACATGCCCCGCATGAGCGCCCCGGTGTGATGACTGCGCCAACAGGCGGCCGCGGCGTTGCGCGTATACCCCAGTAGCGCTTCGCCTGCGGTTATCCGCTGATCTGGCACGAATGGATCGCACTGTCCCCGTTTGCGGGGGGTCTGGCGGGTCACTGCGGTTTCGATGATTTCGAAAGGGTTTAGTGTTGTGACCGCAAAATCGGAATTGATGCACCAGGGTGCCCCCGCATCGATTAAACTGCGGAACGGGTAGACATAGGGCATGCGCGCAGGGCCGACCATGTCCATCGTCTCATCCGGGATGATCGGATTCCACGCTGCCCAAAGCGGCTGGCAGTTTGCCATCACGCCAAGCTTGGCAAAACGGGGCAGATCGAGAGGGTGAACAACCTCGACATGCGCAATCTGGTGCAAGGACGGCCACTCCCGGTTGGCTGCACGGGCGGTTTCGAAACCGTCCAGCGCCGCGCGGACGGCCATGTCACCGATGCAATGGACGTGGATCTGAAACCGCGCAGCATCGAAGGCGGTAAAATACCGGGCTATCTGATCGGGCGAAAACATCAGGGGTGCATTGCCACCGGGTGCATCGGCATAAGGCTCGATCATCGCGGCGGTACGATTTTCAAGCCCTCCGTCCAGAAAGAATTTGGCAGCGTTGATCTGGAAGTAGTCATGCTGCTGCTCGGCGCGCCACTCAATGATCCGCGTTACCGAATCTTCAACTGGTTCGGACGCCATGACATTTGCTGCGCCCGACACACGCAAGGTCAGCCCGCCATTTTGCGCCATCTCTGAATAGATGCGCTTGTGATGCGACAAGATCCACGGGTCGATTATGCCCGTGATGCCGTGCCGGTTTGCATGGGCCTGACCTGCACGCAGACCCTCGCGAAAAGTCTCATCATCCATCTGTGGCAGGCGGGTGAGCGACCAATTGATCGCCTCCTCGTGGAGCATACCGGTTGGCACGCCGTTGGCATCGAGAACAAAATGGCCGTTCAACGGATCGGGCGTATCCATGTCGAGGCCAATCATTTGACAGGCCGCGCTGTTCAGGCAGGCGTTGTGAAAGTTTCCATCATAAATCAGGCAGGGTCGGTCCGGAACCACCGCGTCCAGGACGGCACGGGTCAGATTCTCATCGCCAAAGAAGCCGCACTGCCATCCAGCGCCCATAACAAGGGCACCCTTATAGCTGCTGGCATGTGCGGCCATAAGCGATTGCAGTTCGGCAATCGTTGTTGCGTCATAGAGATAAGCTGTCTGAACAAGATCGACGCCACCGTTCAAGAGATGGATATGCGCGTCCTGAAAGCCGGGCAGGACCATGCGTCCGCCTGCGTCAATGACTCTGGTCCCCTTGCCTGCAAGATACCGGATGTCAGCCGTTGTTCCCAAGGCCATGATCCGCCCCGCAGTGATCGCCAAGGCTTCGACAACAGGCCTGGCTGGATCCATGGTGTGAATGTCACCGTTCACGACAATAAGATCGGGCGCCATTTCAGACCTCCAACCTTGAAGACTGCAGGTCTGCCCAGTCGTTCGCACGCAGGACCTCTGCCGGTTCATTCACGTCGCGGGTCCAGATGTATAAGCATAGAAACGGCGTCGGACCCACTTTTGTCATGTGAGCCGCAAAGGGCTCGTTCCAGACCGGATGGTGAGCCGGGAAGATTGACACGGGAGCGTCCGGGGCAAACCGCCATCCGTGTGGTCCGGTCAGAGGTGCATAGAGTTCCGGTGCCTTGTGGCGATGATCGCGATACAGGACGTTAGGCGCGATCAGGAAGATTCCCATGTCCCAATCATTGGATCGGATTGGAGCACCCTTCTCGCCGATAAGGGTGGCGTAGGCATGGCTCTTGGGAAAATCAGGGCCAATCTCGGCAGCAGGATACTCGTCGTATGTAATCCACTGCAGGTGCGGGACTGTCTGTCGGATGGCCTTTGCAAGGCTTGCATGGGTCTTTTCAAGAGGGGCGAGCGCCGCGGGAAGGTAGGTATCGACAACGCTGTTCCGCGTTGCCTGAATCCCGTGCCATTCAGCGCCGCGCCAATAAGAAATACCTGATCTGACCTCAGCAATGCCCGGTCCGGAAAGGGTCGCCAGATATGTGTCCGCTTCGTCGATCAGGAGTCTCACAGACAGTTCGGCGGATAAGACGGCGGCACTTTGCACCTCGGCCAGCAGTCCGCGTGTCGTCAGCAACCCGGCGGGGTCCTCGTGATCGAGAGGCGAGCAGATCCTAAAGACCTCTAACGCGGCATCGGAAAGGCGCCGGGATCGGTTGAAATACATCGCTGCGGCATAGCGTACCCGGCCCGAGCCGGGCTGGCCGCAGGGAGCGCGCAGGTCTTCGAGAGCGCGAAAGTCGTCAGGCGTTACAGGCGTGATCATTTGGGCTCACTGGTTGGCGCGATAGGCCATCTGCATGTCGAGGTCGCGACGTCGCTCCATCCGGTTCATGATGATCGCGGCGATCAGAACGCCGAGGCCAACGACCCCGACAGTGATGGTTGCAAGCGCATTGATGTCTGGCGTTACGCCAAGCTTGACCTTTGACCAGATCAGGATCGGCAGCGTCGTCGTGCCAGGGCCAGTGGTGAAGTTGGTGATGACCACCTCGTCGAGAGACAGCGTGAAGGCAAGTAGCCAGCCGGACATGATCGCGGGTGCGATGATCGGCAGGGTGATGTCGCGCATCACCTGCCAGGGGCGCGAGCCAAGGTCCATCGCTGCTTCTTCGATCGCCATATCTGCTTGTGACAGGCGCGACTGGATGATCGTTGTCACATAGGTCAGCGAGAAGGTGATGTGGGCCAGAGTCACGGTCGTCATGCCGCGTTGTGCGGGCCAGCCGATGTATTCCTTGAGCAAAATGAAGAAGATCAGCAGCGAGATGCCGGTGATGACGTCGGGCATGATCAGCGGCGACGTGATCATGCCTGAAAACATGGTCCGGCCGCGGAATTTCTTGAACCGCGCCAAGGCAATCCCGGCCATCGTTCCAAGTATCGTCGCCATCGTCGCGCTGATAATGGCAATCTGAAACGACAATAACGCTGCTTCGATAATCTTGTCGTTGTCCAGAAGCTTGCCGTACCACTTGGTCGAGAAGCCTCCCCATACCGTAGCCAGGCGGGAATTGTTGAACGAGAATGCGATCATCGACAGGATCGGGATATAGAGGAAGGCAAAGCCGAAACAGAGCACGCTGATGAGGAAGGTGGGGCGGCGATTCATGGTTCCATCGCCTTGCGTTCCTGAGCCTTTGCTTCGAAGTGCGTGTAAAGCATCATTGGCACCACCAGCAGCAGCAGCAGAGCGACCGCCACAGCTGATGCCATGGGCCAATCGCGGGACGATGCAAATTCGTCAGAGATCACCCGGCCGATCATCGGCTGCGATGGGTTGCCGACAAGTCCGGGGATGATCAGTTCGCCCGACGCCGGAATGAAGACCAGCAAACCACCCGCTATGATGCCCGGCATGGACATGGGCAGCGTTACATCCAGAAATACCCGGAAGGGACGTGAACCCAGATCCATTGCGGCTTCGTTCAGCGTGAGGTCAAGCTTCTCGAGGTTTGCATAAAGCGGAAGGATCATGAACGGCAGGTAGGAATAGACGGTCACGAGAATCACTGCGAAGTTCGTGTTCATCAACTGGATCGAGTGCAGTTCCCAAGCTTGCGGCACAACAGCGTTGTAGGCTCCCGTCAGCAGCTTGTTGAACCAGCTGTTGTTCCCCATCAAACCGATCCACGCGTAGACGCGTAGAAGGAACGAGGTCCAGAACGGCAATATGACTAGCATCAGCAGGATGTTTCTGGCCGAGCGGGAAACTCGCGTCAGGCCAAGTGCCATAGGGTATCCGATCAACAGGCATAGAATTGTCGCAAAACCGGCGTTCTTGAGCGAGGTCAGAAAGGCACGGATATAGAGGTCGTCCTGAAAGAGCCGGGCGTAGTTGGTCAGGCTCAGAAATGATCCGTCTCTGCCAAAGGAGAACGGCGGCGAAGTGGGCGTGCGCAGCGCAAAGCTCATCCCGACGACTATGATGAATGGCACCAGAAACAGTACGAGCAGCCAGACATAGGGAGCGCCGATGGTCATCGAGGCCCAGCCCCGCATGTTGAACCAGCGCATGAAACGCCCGTCGTGGTGGCCCAGGTTGTCAGGTGCAGTCGTGAGTGCGGCGTGGTCTGGCATCATGGTCCCTGCGCCTCAGTCGTTCAGCAGGATTGCAGATGTCGGATCGAACGATAGCCAGACCTTCTCGTCCCAGTCTGCGACACGGCCACTTTCGTCGGCGCGACGTGCGTTGACCGAGTTGACCGAAACTATGGCTCCGGATGCAAGCGCGACCTTGTAAAGAGAATCTTTCCCGAAATAGCCAAGGTCAGAGACGACGCCGGGAATTGCGTTCGGTCCGGCAGGTTCGTCACGGCTGATGATGACCTTTTCGGGACGAACCGCCATGGTGATCTTGCCGCCGACAGAAAGCCCCGGAACCGAGCGGGCAGTGATGGACCGGCCAAATGCCGGAATGTCGACCTCGGCGGTGGTCGACGAGACGGATTTCACAGTTCCGTCGAAGAAGCTGATCGACCCGATGAAACCCGCTACGAAGCGGCTGTTGGGGTATTCGTAGACCTCGGTGGGTGAGCCGACCTGCTTGACCTGCCCCTTATCCATGACCGCCATCCGGTCAGACAGGATCATCGCTTCTTCCTGATCGTGGGTGACGACAACAAAGGTCACGCCGGTCTTGTGCTGAATGTTCATCAACTCGAACTGCGTATGTTCACGCAATTTCTTGTCAAGCGCCGCTAGTGGTTCATCAAGCAGCAGGAGCTTCGGCTGACGGGCCAGAGCGCGCGCAAGAGCTACTCGCTGGCGTTGGCCGCCGGAAATCTGGTGCGGCTTGCGGCCGGCAAATTGCGTCAGTTGCACCAGATCGAGCATTTCACGGACGCGGTCCTTGCGGGCCGCGTCGGTCAGTTTCTCGTGCTTGAGACCGTAACCGATGTTCTTTTCCACGGTCATGTGTGGAAACAGCGCATAGCTCTGGAACATCATGTTTACGGGGCGCTCATAGGGCGGGATGCCGGTCATGTCCTGCCCGTCGAGGAATATCTTGCCAGCGGATGGCGTCTCGAACCCAGCCAGCATCCTCAGAAGCGTTGTCTTGCCGCAGCCCGACCCACCCAAAAGGGCGAATATCTCGCCTTTGCTGATGTTCAGGTTGACGTTGTTGACCGCCTGAAAGGTGCCAAAATTTTTCGACACGCCTTCGATACGAATAAAGGGCGGCGTTTGAGATTGGTTGATCGGCTGTTTTGCCGCTTCAGTCTTCACCAGCATGACGTCGATCCGCCCCCTTTTCCGTTACTGTCAGCCGGACTTGATTTCCGTCCACGCCCGCGTCAGGGCGCGATCCTGTTCTTCGCTCATCGGCTTGGGCGCCCACATCCGCTTGATGGTTTCTTCGTTGGGATAGACTGCCGGATCGGCAAAAACCTCGGGCGTGACAAACTGGTTCGCTGCCTTGTTTGCATTGGCATAGTTGGTGAAGTTGGTGCAGGCCGCGATCACCTCGGGCTGCAACAGGAACTCAAGGAACTTGTAGGCATTGTCCTTGTTCGGCGCATCAACCGGGATGCACATCACGTCTGCCCAGGCCGGTGCGCCGGTCTTTGGCACATAGTAGGCGAGGTTCATCTCAATACCCGCCTCGGTCGCGCGGGCTTTCGCTGTTGCGTAGTCCCCGGACCAGTTGTTGATGACGCACAATTCGCCGTTTGGAATGGCGTTGAGGTAGTTCGTGTTGTCAAAAGTCCGGATATACTGGCGGACGGGTTTGAACGCTTCGACCACCTTGTCATAATCCGCGACGTTGGTCGTATCGCCGTCGAGCCCGAGATATTTCAGGACCATCAGCATGATGTCTGTCGGGCTGTCGAGGATCGATATGCCGCAGTCGGCAAGCTTGGCGGCATTCTCTGGCTTGAAGATGGTGTCCATGTTCTCAAGGTCGGCATCCGGCAGCCGTTCCTTGATCATGTCGAGGTTGAAGGTGAATCCGACAGAACCCCACATATAGGGCAAACTGTACTGGAGGCCGGGATCCCAGCCTTCGATGATCTTAAGGATTTCTGGGTCCAGATTGCCCCACGAAGGCAGCTTCGACTTGTCGAGCTTTTCGTAGATGCCAGCGGTGATGAACTGCGGCATGGACCAGCCAGACATGTCGACGACATCATAGCCCGTTCCACCGGCAAGCATCTTGGCCTGCATTTCCTCAGACGAGGAATAGGTATCGTAGACGGCGGCGATGCCCGTTGCCTTCTCGAAATCTTCGAGTGTCGTCTCGCCGATATAGTCGGCCCAGTTGTAGACGTTGACCACAGCGGACTGTGCCCATGATGGCCTGACATAGGGCATCGCGAGCGTTGCACCCAATGCGGCAAACGTTTGGCGGCGGCTGAACTTCATGAGCAGATCCCCATTGTTTGGGCCAAAGTGGCTGCGACCCTTTTTAATTGATCAATTTGACTGCAATTCCCCAGCCATTTGAAGCAGTTTTTCGTTCTGGGTGCGAAGCAACTCTTCAGGAGGTGCTTCGGCAAGGCGAATGACCGGCAGAATCTGGCGCAAACTGTCATGATGCGCCCGAACTCCGTACTCCAGATCGGACAGATGGAAATTTTCGAAGGCCGAAGATTTCATTGACTCGTTTGACCAGATTGAAAGTTGCTGATCTTCCTTCGAAGTCTCGCGGTCGATCCGGTAGGCAAGGTAGCGGGCGATGCGGGTTTGCCGATCCTCGTTGGCGCGGCGATAGAGTTTGCCGGTAACAATGGTGCGGCCCGGAGACAGCGGAATCTCTTGGTAGAACTGGGCCGACTCCGGGGTAAAGGCGATCACCGCATTAGGGAATACACCGTAGTATGTCCAGGATTGGCGCAGGCGGTCTGGCAACCAGTCCTGCTTTGGCGCCAACTTGACATAGGCCTTCACCGACCAACGCCGACCCGGCTGATCTCCGAACTGCCCGTCAGACATGTTCAGACCGCCGGAATAGTTCAGATCGCGATAGGTGCGGCCATAAAGGTCCTGAAGGGCGGGGTGCGCCATTGCAACGTGGTAGCCTTCATTGTCCACATCCCGCACAGACTTCCAGTTCACCGGTAGTTCCGATTGCCAGTCGGGAGTCTTGACCGAAAGCAGCTCTTCCGCGCGATAGTCGACAAAATCAGTGCTGTAAGGCTTCAGCCACTCAGCAACTGATGGCTGAGGACCGGGTAGGAACCGCAGAAAAACGAACCCGTGGAAGATTTCCATTTCTACCGGCTTCAATCCGAATTGGCTGCGATCCATATCGCCGAAGGTTTCTGGCCGAGCGGCGCCGCGCAGGCTGCCATCGAGGTTGTAGACCCATCCGTGGAACGGGCAGACCATCGCGCCCTTGCAATTGCCGGACGCGCCATCAACGACGCGCGCGCCACGATGGCGGCAGAGATTGTGGAAAGCACGCACGATGCCGTCGCGCCCGCGCATGACAACCGCGCGCTCACCCAGAAGATCGAAGCTGAACCAGTCTCCTGCGCCCGGCACTTCGCTCACATGGCCAGCGATCTGCCATTGCTTGAGGAAGACTTCGGTTCGTTCGAGATCGAACATGGCTTGGGAATGGTAGGTCCATCCCGGCAGACCCTTGCGGTCCCATTCGTTCGGTACGGGGATAAAATCTGTGGAAAGATCATTCATTGCGTGGCCTCCTCGCCAAGCTGGCGCATCACCCATCGGTGGAAGTTGTGGATGTCGAATTCTTGCGGCATCAATCGACCGCTCTGGTACTTTGAGGACTTCAGACCGCGCTGGTTCAGTTCGCAGACCTCGGCGTCCTGAGTCATCACCATCGTCGCAAACCCTGAAACGGCTTCGGCGGAAAAGCCGGGCTGGTCGAGCGTCTCTTGCGGGAAGTACCATTCAGCCGTCAGACGAGTCGTTTCCGGGCCGAGCGGCATCAGCGTGACCGAGCGGACGTAGTCAACGTGACCAACAACGAACATCGTTGGGTAGAGCGTGACGAAATTGAATCCGTTAGCGCGTTCTTCCGCGCTGAGGCCAGAAAATTCGGGTCCACAGGCCTTGCCATCAGCACTCCAAGTGACAGCGCCATCCTTCAGCACTTGTCCACGAGGTGTGTCAGGGGTCCAATCCGTCATTTCACGGCTGGACATGATGCCCTTGCCGTAGATTGGCACAATATCGCAGAGTTCGGGATGAACGCCGGGGCAATGCAGGCATTCGTTGTAGTTTTCCCAGAATATCTTCCAGTTGCAGGCCATTTCCTTCACCAGTCGATGACCTGTCACAAGGTTTGCCATTGGCCAGTGATCCAGCGCGGACAAACCCATGTCGGGAGTGAGCGGTGGCGGCTCGTCTGCAACGCAGCAAAACAGGAAGCCATTCCACACCTGCAATGCAACGCGGAAAAGTCCGTGGCTCGACTTGTCGAAATCCTCCGTGGGGGTGGCATGGGCGGTCGACATAAGCCGACCGTCCGACGCATAAGACCAGTTGTGATACTTGCAGGTGATGAGTTTGCCCATGGCCTGCTCCTCGTGCGAGCAAAGCTCCGCGCCGCGATGTCGGCAGGTGTTGTGGAAGGCTGTAACCTGTCCGTCGCGGTCCTTGCAAAGGATCAAGTTTTGTCCGGCGATCTGAACCCGACGCATTGTGCCAGTTGGCAAATCATTCGCACGACCCACATTGATCCAGTTCTTCGCCCAGATCGCGCGTTGCTCTTTCTGGAACCACGCCTCGTCATAGTACGCGAGCGCCGGAAGGGTTTCCGGGCAGTTGTCCAACAAAGGTGAATCCGGGTGGCGATGCAAAGACATGACGCAGCTTTCCGGGACTAGGCCCGTTTTTCATCCTGTTCGACGGCTTCAAGTGTCAGATCAACAGCAGTCTCGACGGCCTTTAGTGTGTCGGTAAGGCACGATGCGTCAAGTCCGTGTGCTTCGCACATGAACCAAGGCTCGCGGCTGTCAGGTTCGCATATAACGCCCAGGTCATGCAGGAAGTGGGCCATCTGGTCGTAGAAGGAATAGTCCGAGGTTTTCCATGCCCGATAGTTGTCCGGCGGAGTCTCGGCGAAGAACAGGCCGAACATCGACGGATGGCCGGTGTAGGAGTGCACGACGCCACGAGCGTTGAGTATCTTCGATATGCCCGCCTTCAAGCTCTCGCCGTAGTTCGCCAAGGTTTCAAGCGCGGGTGTCTCGTCGAGGATTCGCAGCGTTTCTTCTGCGGCGGCCAGAGACACCGAATGCGCCGTATAGGTCCCACCGTGTGACGCACCGCCGTACTTGAACGTGCGCATGACGTCTTCACGGCCTGCTACGACCGAGATGGGGTAGCCGTTGGCGACGGCCTTGGCAAAGGTCGTGATATCGGGGGTGACACCCATCAAACCCTGTATGCCGCTTTTGCCGACGCGGAAGCCTGACTTCACCTCGTCGATGATCAGCATCACGCCATATCGGGTGCAAAGCTCGCGGGCGAGCCTTACGTAGTCGACGGAAGCCATGATCGAGCAGCAATTGCCTTGAATTGGTTCGATCAGCATGGCGGCAAGTTTCTCACCGTGGGTTCTGAACATATCTTCAAGGCGCTGGAAATCGTTCATCGGTGTGATGTGTGCCAGTTTCTTGACCGTGTCGGGGACGCCCTTGCCGTAGGGAACCAACTCGGGGTCGGTATTCGAACCCAAGTCCCAATCCTCCATGTTCGACATCCACATCGCGGCATCGAAAAGGCCGTGATAGCCACCTTCGACAAGCAAATAGCTTTCGCGGCCGGTGTAGGCACGGGCAAGCCGCAAGGCCGCCATCACCGCCTCAGTCCCCGAGTTCGAGAATCTGACGAGTTCGGCGGCAGGAACCATATTTGATATACGTTCTGCGACGATCAGTTCTCGTTCGGTTGAAAGCGCGAAGACTCCACCGACATTCATCCCCTGCCGGGCCGCCTCGTCGACGCGATCGTCAGCGTAGCCGAGGATGGCAGGGCCGTAGCCCAGCCGGTAGTCGACATAGTTGTTGCCGTCGATGTCCCAGGTTCGACCGCCCTTGCCATGGCTAACGTAGATGGTGCGGTCATCGCCCCAGTAGCGGAACGTGGAAGATACGCCGAGTGGCAGTTTCTTCACAGCGCGCTGAAACTGGGCGTTGGATTTTGACAGATCGCGCTGCGGCAGCGGTCGCATGAGGTATTCCGTTGGCTGTTTTGGCTGAACAGACCCAGTTGTTCGCTACCGGATCGGATTTCTCATAACAGGCTAGAGACTCATTGACTGGTCTGTCAATCAGAATATTGACTGACCATCCAAAATGATTGAGTGTTGGTTGCAGGGCGCGGCAATCTATATATGTATCTGCGCGGCTTCTGGACGCCGCCAACAAGGAACCGCGATGACCGAAACGACCTCGACCGCAGTACTCCGCACGCCCAGAAAACTGAGTCGGGAAACGCGGCGGCTGCAATTGATTGAGGCGACCATCGAAACCTTGGCTGTCAGGGGCTATGCGCGCACAACTCTGACCGACGTTGCCAATCAGGCAGGCCTGTCCCATGGATTGGTGAACTTTCATTTTCAGTCGAAGGAAAAGCTTCTGGCTGAAACGCTGATGTTTCTTGCTGAGGAATATCGGACCAACTGGACCGAAGCGTTGTCGAAGGCCGACAAATCCCCCGCCAATCAACTCGACGCCTTGCTCAGAGCTGACTTCAATCCAGAGATCTGCACGACGCCAAGGCTTTCGGCCTGGTGCGCATTTTGGGGCGAGGCACAATGCCGCCCGCTCTATCAAGAGCATTGCGGCTCAAACGACGACGCCTATTGGGCGGTCTTGCTGGAGCTATGTACCGCTCTGGCACAGGAAGGCAGCTACAGTTTCAATCCTGCGCGGGCTGCGCGTGTGTTGCGCGTGACCCTGGAAGGCGTCTGGCTGGATATGATGACGTCGACTTCGCCTTATGACCGCGCAGAGTCGCTGGCGACGGCTTATGCCTGTGCGGCGGCGTTCTTCCCGAAGCATTTCAACGAATCCGGCCGCATCTGACACCAGTCAAAGCCGGAAGCGGCCTTCCGGATCTTCGGTCAGGTGCCGCGTCGCTACGCCAACTTGCAGCGCTTCATCTTCGATCTGTGCCGACAGGTCAGGAGGAAGGCTGTAGATCGCCAAGCTCCGGCCCTGACGCCAGCGCAGCCGGATCACCGCCAGCATCATCACATGGTCTTCGCATTCGGTGGCATGTGCCGCCGATATCACAATGGCGCCGTTGCCTTGGCCGATTATCAGGACATCGACTCCGTGGGCATCCATCCAGACGCGCACCTGACCAAGCCGGTCGGGCGGATAGTGGAGGTGGCGCGGCGTCCTAGGCATTCCCTTTCCCAGAGATGCGATCGTGCACGGAGTGCAATCCCTCGTCCCACGCGTCCAACGCACCTCGTTGATCAAGAATTCCCAGCAGTTGCAGCGTGATGCCGCCGGGCGTCGTGACGCCCTTGGCGATATCGGCAAGCGGGCGTTGCTCTTGAAGCAGGACTTCTGCGTTGCCGCGAAGCGTGCCAGCAACCAAGGCTCTGGCCGTCTCAGGGTCGAGGCCCTGAACCGAGTACCATTCGATGATATGGGCCATCCAACCCACCGTTGCCCCAGACAGAGCGCCGAACGTGGCGGCTAGTGTGAATTTTTCTTCACTGTCCAGCATGTGAACCGGGCCAACCGACGCTAGAACCTGTCCCCAGAAATCGTCTTTCGGATACAGGATCGAGGGACCCACTTTGAAAGCGTTCGCGTAACCCGGCATCATGCCAATAGCCGCTCGGGCAGGTCCAACAACCTCCTTGAGGCGGGTAAGGCCCGTGCCAGCCATTGCAGACAAAACGGGCTGTCCTGGGCGAAAGGTCAGACCTTGCAGGTCAGCGGCCCCCGTTGCAGCGGGAAGACTGACGAAAACGGCATCCGATTGATCTATGACCTCTTGATTGGACGTCGCAACACGCGCGCCAAACTCATTCGCGATGCGCTGCGCGGTTTCCGCACCGCGGGGAGACAAGATGAACGTGTGCCCCGCGCCTTGCCACCCGCGCACCATCAGTCGCGCCAGATGACCTACGCCAAGAATACCGATCTGGGTCATCAGGGCATTTCCTCCAGAACCTCGGCGATGGCATTTGCTGTTTTCGCAATGTCAGCTTCAGTGTGGACGATGGAAGACAAAGAATGAAGCGTGGCTGAAGGGTTCATATAGATTCCCTTGTCCATCAGGCGCACGGCGAAATCACGGAACTTCAGCCGATCTACATGCCCGCAGAAGTCGCGGTAGTCGGTGATCTCTTCTCTGTCCGTAAAAAAGATCTGGAACATCGAATTCACGCCCTGGCAAATCACTCCGTGGCGGTTCGATTGCTTGGCAACGCGGCGGATTGAGTCCGTCATCGCCTTGCCAAGGTTTTTGATGCGCCGGAATCCAGCCTGATCATCTTCAAGCATCGTCTCGAGCATGGCCTTGGTGACATGAAGCGCAAGCCGGCCAGCGTTGTGCGTGCCGAAGTGGAGAACCTTGCCCCATTCCAGGCCCGACATGACGTCTTCGCGGCCACCGATCATCGCCATCGGGAGGCCGCCACCCAACGCCTTGCCATATGTCACGATGTCGGGCTTCAGGCCGTACAGCTCGGCGCATCCGCCGGCGGCAAGCCGGAATCCTGTGACAGTTTCGTCCAGATAGAACAGTGCGCCGTACTCTTGGCAAAGCTCTTGCATCCTCTGCAGGTAGCCGGGCTTTGGAGGGATGACCCCCATGTTCGACATGACGCCTTCGGTGACGACACAAGCCGCATCCCGACCGTGGATCGCCATTGCGCGTTCAAGTGCTGCAACATCATTCCAACGGACTACAATCGTATCCCGCCAACTGTCTTCGGTCATGCCGGAAGAGTCGGGAATCCTGATCGGGTCATTGGGATGGCCAAGCATCGACACCGGCATTGGGTTGGTGTTGATCAGGACCGAGTCCCACCAGCCGTGATAATGACCCTCGAACTTGATGATCTTGCGTCGACCAGTGTGGCCGCGAGCCAGCCGAAAGGCCCCCATTGCCGCCTCTGTACCTGTATTGGCAAAACGGACCTTGTCTACGTGGGGCAGCAATCTGACCAGCATCTCGGCCACTTCAACCTCGACCTCGAGTGCCGTGGCGAAATGGGTGCCACGGGCGACTTCGCGAGAGACCGTCTCGACAACCTTGGGGTGGGCATGGCCGAGGGGCAACGCTCCGAAGGCCATCATCCAGTCGATGTATTCGCGTCCGTCAACGTCATAGAGGCGCGAGCCCTGACCGTGCGACATATAGCGCGGCGTGGTGCCAAAGGCTGCCGGTCCGCGCGATGCCGACGAGACACCTTCCACCAGAACCTTGCGGCCACGCTCAAACAGGCTTTCAGATTTCGGTCCTGTAGCCATTTCCCCCACCCAAAGATTATTGTGGTGCCGTTGGTCGGCACCAGCAGGTTTCTTAACGAAGCACCGGAACCACATCCTCGCGCCGGAACGGCGC
>JBATMT010000114.1:0-3581 GCA_049289975.1 Paracoccaceae bacterium
CCTATTTGGTGATGTCGCCAGGGATTCCGCATGCACGCGAGAGGCTCGTCGAATTCATCTGGCCCCACAGCACTAGTTCCGGAGGTAGAGCGAGTCTCCGACAGGCTCTAAGTGGTGTTCGGGCAGCACTCGACGACACGGACGGCGAACTGCTGGTTGCCAATCGTGATGCGGTGTCTTTGCAAGCGGACGGCGTAAGGTCCGATGCGGGATTGTTGGAGTGTTTGGTCTGTGGGCGTGCAGATGTCGCGCAATCTGTCCCTGAACTGCGCGGGACGTTTCTGGACGGGCTTACCGGGATTTCGGCGGCATTCGACAATTGGCGCGCCACAGAGGAGGCGCGGCTTTCAGCGTTGGCCGTTCGATATTTTCGCCAAATGGCCGAAAAGGCAGCAGTAGACCAACATCTTGGTGAAGCTGCCGCATTTTTAAGTCGCGCGCTCGAGATTGATCCAATGGATGAGGCGCTGACGCGCCGCCTGATGCAGGTGTATGTGCGGCAGGGGCACAGTGCGAAGGCACTTGGTCAGTTCCGTGCGCTAAAGATGCAAATGCAATCCGACCTCGGCATAGCACCTGAGCGTGAGACTCAAGATCTTGCCCGAGAGATTCACTCCCTGCGCCAGAGGAGTCCAGCACTGTCCAAATCAAAGGTTGGAAGGGTGTTGTCAGAGGAACTTCGCTTGAGCCGGGCATGGTCGCCCCGTAATGTCTCCGGATGCTCAGACACAGCCCGTTCCGCTATTTCAAAACAAGCCCGGAGATCATCCGCCTGGCCGTGATGCTCTACGTGCGCGACCCGCTGTCGCTGCGCAATGTCGAGGATCTCCTGCACGAGCGAGGTATCGAGATCAGCCACGAGACAGTGCGGTTCTGGTGGAACCGGTTCGGCCCGATGTTCGCAGCCGAGATCCGCCGCAGGCGGGTCGACCGGATGCGCGCCCTGCCCCACTGGAAGTGGCATCTGGACGAGGTCTTCGTGAAGATCAACGGCGAGATGCGCTACCTCTGGCGCGCCGTCGATCATGAAGGCGAAGTCCTGGAGAGCTTCGTGACCAAGAAACGGGATCGCAAGGCTGCATTGAAATTCCTCAAGAAAGCGATGCGTCGGTACGGCCGACCAATCGAGATCGTTACAGATCGCCTGCGCTCCTACGGCGCCGCCCTGAAGGACCTTGGCCGCGGCGATGACCGAGAAATGGGACGTTGGGTCAACAATCGTGCCGAAAACTCACATCTACCGTTCCGAAGGCGAGAACGGGCGATGCTGCGCTTCCGCCAAATGCGAAGTCTGCAGAAGTTCGCCTCAGTGCATGGTTCGATCTACAACCACTTCAATCAGGAACGCGCGCTCTACTCACGAGAAAACTTCAAAGCCAACCGTGCCGCTGCTTTGATCGAGTGGCGCGCGCTTTTTGCTGCCTGAAGCTGGCCGGGGGTAGGGGGTTCTGAGACGAGTTCGCATTAGTCTGACAGCACCGGTAATTGCACTGCAAGGCGTCTTGGGGCCGATTGGACTTCTGAATCTTGGCCTGATGAAGCTTGGTTTGGCACCGATCGAGTCGCTCATGTACACAAAGACCGCCACGATCGTCGGTCTGATCTATCTCTACCTGCCGTTTGTGACGACGGCTATTTACCTGTCACTTCTCAACTTCAACTTTCGCTTGCTGGATGCGGCAAAAGTATTTGGCGCCGGCAATTTGCGTGCGTTCTGGGAAGTAACATGGCCCCTGAACTGGGTCGGCACCGTCATCGGATTTGCCCTGACATTTGTCCCAAGTTTGGCTGAGTCGATCACGCCACGGTTTCTTGGGGGCGCCGATGGCACGATGTTCGCAATGGCAATGGGCTCGCAGTTTTCGGCAACCGGAACATGGTCACTCGGGGCCGCCATGGGTGTCGTTCTTTTCTTTGTCGCCGGCATCACACTTTACACGATCAGTCGGCTTGTCGATCTAAAACGCAGCGGATTTACCGGCGTAGGGAGCAGAGACTGATGGAAATCCTTGCGTCAAAGGCAGCCAACAAGATGCTGCTTGGTCTGTGCCTGATCCTGACCTACGTATTTCTGTACGTTCCGATCCTGCACATCACGGTCGCATCCTTTTCCAAGGATATAGTGTGGCCATATCCAATTCAGTTCACTTGGAACGCCTATCTGTCGCTACTGAAAAGCTCGATCTACCAAGAAGCGTTTCTGAACAGCCTCCTTCTGGGGTTGGGCTCAGCGGTCATTTCAACAGTTCTTGCTACCGTCGCAGTACTCAGCATTCTGAAGTACCGTTCACGGTACAAGGCATTGATTGTGGCTATCTTTGTCGCACCCTTGTTCGTCGCGGACGTACTTTTGGGCATCTCGACGCTAGTTCTGAACGGGCTGTTTCTTCACATTCCGGGAAACATTTGGTCGGCGATACTTGCCAACTCAGTACGGGGCTTTACCTATGCGACGCTGATCATCTTGACCCAGCTTTTCCGGTACAACTGGAAGTTGGACGATGCGGCGATGGTCTTTGGCGCTGGCCCGGTTCGCACCTTCTTTGAGATAACCCTGCCGAATATCTGGTCAGCCTTGCTTGGCGCATTCATCGTCACGTTTATCTTGTCGTTCAATAATCTGGACATCTCCTTCTACACACTCGGCGCCGTGCCAACGATGCCGTCAGTCGCATGGGGATCGTTGCGTTTCGGCATCAAGCCGGAACTTTACGCCATAGCGGCCTTGGTGAATGCAGGTGTCTTACTGTGCCTAGCGATCATGTTCATTCTGATGAGAACTGGAGCAATGGGCTTTGGTTTCAAGGAGGGCCGAGACAGTTGATCTCTGTCGAAGGAACAATAAAGGCGGCGCGCAAGTCGGTGGCCTGTTGCCGGTTTTATGAACATCGAGATAGGGAGCTTAAACGGAACCGGAGATTTCCATGCAGAGATGGAAGTTCGTCCGCGAGTTTGTGCTTGAGGCGGTGAGTGATCAGCGGGTTACGGTTGCGCTGGCGGCGCCGGACCAAGATCTCGACGATAATGTGCAGCGCAAGAGGATAAGGGAACTGTTGGTAGATCCGCGAGCCGTGCCTTTCAAGCACATGGCCTGCGGAAGCCAGAGCGGGTCGATATACACCGGCTTCGCAATGAGATCGCCAAGCTGAACGCTGAGCGCGATATCCTGAAAAAGGCCGCAGCCTAATTCGCGAGGGAAGTGAGATGTGGTTCGATTTTTCGCAAAGCACTTCTGCATCTTGCTGGTGATTTGGCTGTGCGTTGCGTCGGATGTATCGCGGTTGAGGTTGGGTGCCTGGTTTGGCCGCGCGTCGTCGCAACGCTGCCGGGAGGATGAGAAGATCGGCGCGAAGGTGCGGACAGGCTTCATTGCCAGAGTTCGCCCTATGGTGCCCGGCGTGTCTGGCGCGATGTGCTGGCTAGGGCATCGACTGCGGCCTGGACCGCATTGAACGCCTGATGCAGGCCCAGGTTGTCCACGGCCGACCTCGGCGGCTGGCTTGCCGGCGCCCTCCTGCATCACTCCAATCAGGGCAGTCAATATACCTGCGAGCAGTTCCAGCACTGATCGCCGACAACGG
>JBATMT010000115.1:0-2239 GCA_049289975.1 Paracoccaceae bacterium
TAAGTGGTGTGTCGGTGGGTTATCTGAGTCAGGTGGAACGCGATAACGCAGTACCCTCGCTTGGCACGCTTGCAGATATCGCTGCGGGGCTTGACGTGGGTATCGACTATTTCATCGCAACACCCAAGCAGGCCGACAGCCTGACACGAGAGGGAGAACGGGCCAATTTTTCGGTGGCGGGAACGTCGATTGTCTATGAGCAGATCAGTGCAGGTTTTCCGGGGCACGAGCTGACATCATTCATTCTGAACGTTCCGGTTGGCTATCGGTCCGAGACTGTACAACATGAGGGAGAAGAACTGGTTTTCGTGCTGCTAGGTCGCATAAGACAAGTGGTCGATGGCCAGGAGTTCATTCTGAATCAAGGCGATAGCATGCATTACCTTGGCCAGCACCCGCATTCTTGGTCCAACGACTCGGATCAGGTTTCGCGGATTCTGTGGACCGGAAAGATGCTGCACGGCGTGACGATGAGCGCTCATGCCGAGAAAGTCGCTGGTCTGGCTGACGAGGCCGGACGGCAGAACTGAATATACGACGCCGGTATCCTTGAAGGGGTGCCGGGCCGCATTGAAGAAGAAACGAAACGCAACAAGGAGTGATTTATCCATGACAAAACTTACCCGCATTCTCATTGCGGCATCGGCTTTGGCGATGACGACCGCCATGCCGGCGCTGTCTAAGACGTTTGTCTATTGCTCGGAAGCCTCGCCCGAGGGCTTTGACCCGGCGCCGTATACCGCTGGCACCACCTTCGACGCTTCGGCTCACCCGATCTACAACCGTCTCGTCGAGTTCAAGAAGGGCACGACCGAGATCGAACCGGGTCTGGCAGAGACGTGGGAAGTGTCGGCCGATGGGCTTGAGTACACGTTCCACCTGCGCAAAGGCGTGAAGTGGCAGTCGAACGAAGCCTTCACCCCGTCGCGTGACTTCAACGCCGACGACGTGGTGTTCAGCTTTGACCGTCAAGGCAATGCCGAAAACCCGTGGCATGAATACATCGCAGGCATCACCTACGAATATTACACCGGCATGGAAATGCCGAGCCTGATCAAAGAGGTCGTCAAGGTTGACGACAATACGGTCAAGTTCGTGCTGAACCGCCCCGAAGCTCCGTTCCTTGCGAACGTCGCGATGCCGTTCGCCTCGATCGTGTCGAAGGAATATGCCGACACGCTTGAAAAGGCCGGCACCAAGGAAGACTTCAACAACAATCCGATCGGCACCGGCCCGTTCAAGTTCGTGGCCTATCAGAAAGACGCCGTGATCCGCTATGCCAAGAACCCGGACTACTGGGGAACGGCTCCGCTGATCGACGATCTGGTCTTTGCGATCACCCCGGATGCGGCTGTCCGCCTCCAGAAGCTGAAAGCCAACGAATGCCAGCTGATGCCCTATCCGGCACCGGCCGACCTTGCTTCGATCAAGGCTGACCCGAACCTGAAAGTGGACGAGCAGGCTGGCCTGAACGTCGGCTATCTCGCCTACAACACCACGATGAAGCCGTTTGACGATCCCAAGGTCCGCAAGGCCCTGAACATGGCGATCAACAAGCAAGCGATCATCGACGCGGTGTTCCAGGGCGCTGGTCAGGTTGCCAAGAACCCGATCCCACCAACCATGTGGTCCTATAACGACGCCATTCAGGACGACCCGTACGATCCGGAAGCAGCCAAGAAGATGCTCGAGGAAGCTGGCGTGAAAGACCTGTCGATGAAGGTCTGGGCGATGCCGGTGCAGCGTCCGTACATGCCGAACGCGCGCCGTACGGCCGAACTGATCCAGGAAGATTTCGCCAAGGTCGGTGTGACCGTCGAGATCGTCAGCTTCGAATGGGGTGAGTACCTCAAGAAGTCGATGGAAGCAGGTCGTGACGGTGCCGTCATCCTTGGCTGGACCGGCGACAATGGCGACCCGGACAACTTCATGGGCGTTCTGCTGAGCTGTGCTTCGGCTGGCGAAGGCGGTGCGAACCGTGCGTTCTGGTGCAACCAGGAGTTCTCGGACATCCTCTCCAAGGCCAAGCAGACCTCGGACGTTGCCGAGCGGACCAAGCTCTACGAACAGGCTCAGGTCATCTTCAAGGATCAGGCTCCTTGGGCAACTCTGGACCACTCGACCCAGTACGTACCGATGTCGTCCAAGGTTACGGGCTTCGTGATGAGCCCGCTGGGTGACTTCACGTTCGATACCGTCGACGTCGCCGAGTAATCAAACGCCAACCGGGCGCGCCGGG